>JAUSKS010000279.1 GCA_030646595.1 Gallionellaceae bacterium
GGGCGGGGATCATATATTTGCAATATTCGCTGTGATACTATCCAAGCTGTAGCAAGCAAATTGCTGCAAAAGCCCTGAACTCTGTTCTGATCCAATATCAGCGATGACGCTAGGAATTTTTAACTTTATGACCAAGGGGAATTCAATGAAACAACTGAATTTAAAATCACTAATCGCAGGGGTGGCAGCACTTCTGCTTATGTCGGGCACTGTTAATCAGGTGCTTGCTGCTGCGACACCGAAACCAGTTATCACCAGCGCCAACACGAAGAGCTGTGTAGTGGGTTTGGCGTGCAGCTATCAAATAACCGCAACCAACAGCCCGACCAGCTATAACGCCACTCCGTTGCCGGCAGGAATGACAGTCAGCACAAGCACTGGACTGATATCAGGGACTCCGACCACGGTAGCTACCACCACGGTTACCGTGTCTGCAACCAACGCAGGCGGTACTGGCAGTTTGGCAGTTGCATTCTCGGTTACCGTATCCCCAGCCAGGGTGGTTGTAGCTCCAAGCGGCGGCAACTACACTACCATAACCGAAGCGTTGGCAGGCATTAACCCGACAGCTACCAACCCTTGTGTGATCGAGGTTTGGCCGGGGGTTTATACCGAACCTGGAACTGTTGACCTTAAAAGCTATGTACACCTCAAGGGTTCGGGGCGTGATGTAACGGCCATCCAAACTTCACTAGGCCAAACAGCAGATGTTATCTCAGCTATCGGGCTAACCAATGTAACCATCTCGGAGCTGACCATTACAGGTGGTAAGTATGGGATACGTACCGAGTCTACAGCCACCAATTCCAATTCGATCACGATATCTGACAATACGATATCGAATAGTTGGCGTTTTGGAATTGCCGCAAACAGAGGCGATCGCTGGGGCTCCTTCACCAATTCGGCACTTATCACCGGGAATATTATTATTGACAATGGAGATTCAGGTATAGACCTTACCTGGACTTCTGCCACCATAAGCAGAAACCAAATATCGGGGGGCGGAAGCGGGAGAGACTACTGTGGTACTTCTTCTTGCCCGGGCATATTTATAAATAGTGGCGGAACTGAAACCCAGATCATTACAGACAATGTGATTATTGGAAACAAAGGTGTTGGTATCTATGCGTGTAACAAAACCATTGCCACCATCGCCAACAATATCATTACTGATAATACGCAAGGCGGTATAGATTTTAGCTATGATGACTCTACGGGCACTGTGACCAATAACAAGATTGTTAATAACGGCACTCTTTTTGCAGATATCGTGATTAAATCCACAAATACAGCACTTCCCAACATTAGTTTCAATGTTTTCAATAGTATTACCGGTACCGGCGGGGTAGGTTCTTATAACGTCAACTCTAACGGCGATCCGATTCTAGTTCCGTAAGTAGCATGCTCTAACTAGCGGCGGGCTTCTGCCCGCCGCTAGCCGCCTTGGCTTCCCTTACAAAACGCTCCCCGGATTCATCAGATCCTGCGGGTCCAGCGCCCGCTGGATATTGCCCATCATCTTCAGTTCCAGTGCACTTTTATATTCTCCGATATTTTCCCTTTTGAGTTGACTTAGCCCATGCTCGGCGCTGATGCTGCCATGCACGACTCGGTTAATCTGTGCACTTTGCGTAATGAGGTCGGGTTTTTTGTGGGGTCGGGCACATTTCAATCCCACACTAAAAATTAGGTGCAAAAATTAATGAAATCCCCCCCGACCAAGGGGGAGACATCGGGAAATCTCTCGGTTACCATCAAAGCGCAATCTTGTAGGCATTTCTTGCATGTTGAGGGAAGCCCAGATTGAGTAGTGTTAATTTTTTGGTGCAAGTATCGTACCGTAACTGGAAACAACCGGTTTCAGTGCAATATGAAATTATTCATAACCTTTAACTACATGGGAGAATGCAATGCGAAATAACAACCTCAAGAAAATACTGGCACTAGCCTTGCTGTTTACCGCATCGTCAGTATTTGCCGCAACCAAACCCGGTGTCCCAACCAACATTGTGGCCACTGCAAATAGCACCACTACTGCAAGCATAACCTTCACCCCGCCTGCCAACAACGGGGGAGCAGTAATCACCAGCTATACGGTGAACTGCAGCCCTGCTTGCTCTCCTGCTTCAGGACCCGCCTCGCCAATTACAGTAAATGGGTTGACTGCAGGCACTCCATATACATTTACTGTTACAGCAACCAACAGCATAGGCACGAGCCTCGCTTCTGCTGTGTCCAATAGCGCACCTACTTGCTCCGCTGCTGAGTATTTTGTCGGAGAAATTGAACATTATAGTTATAAGGCTTCCTATAATGTATACGGTGGGGGCAATTGTCAGCTTGCAGATGGTTGTTATGGCTATGTTGTTGCCCAAATGTGGACTTGTAGTAATTTAACAGGCTCTTCTATCTGGACCGAAAATTTACTTGGCCCAGCTCATGATAATAGTGTGTTAGAAACGCTCTATCAAATTAAGCAAAGCGGAAAATCGGCTTTTATGTGGTTGGATAGCAACCCTGACCCTGCATACCTAACTAAAAGATTTCTTGGGGCAGATATTCATTAAAACATAACGAGCGAATTTTCTTATCATGGCTTGTATTGCTCCTCGCAATACAAGCCAATTTTTTAAGTGAGTAGTTTGATATCTGACGGCGAAATTCTGCTCGTGCTAGGGTACCGGCCCCTACAAAACTTTTCCTGAATTCATCAACCCCTGCGGGTCCAGCGCCCGCTTGATATTGCCCATCATCTCCAGTTCCAGTGCGCTTTTATATTCTCCGATATTTTCCCGTTTGAGTTGGCCTAGCCCATGTTCGGCGCTAATACTGCCATGTAGCGCATGCACGATGTCATACACGATCCGATTAACCTCTTTGCTTTGCGTGATCAAGGCAGGGTTGTCGGCAGCATTGGGCATGGAGGCGTTGTAGTGGATATTGCCATCACCAATATGGCCGAAGGCGACGATGCGGATGCCGGGGAAAGCATGGGTTAGCGCGGCATCTGCTTGCGCGATGAATGTTGCGACGCTGCTGATCGGCACGGCAATGTCGTGTTTGATGCTGATGCCATCACGCTTTTGCGCTTCGCTGATATTTTTGCGCAGCTTCCACCAGGCGTTAGCCTTGGTTATATCCGTGGTGACTGCGAATTCGCTTATACCTGCGCCGAAGGCTTGCAGTGCAGTGTGTAAAGGCTGATCCAGTGGCGCGGGCAGCACATCGGATAATTCAATCAGCACCATCCATTCATGGTGCGTAGCAAACGGTTCCTGAGTATCAGCTATGTGCTGGAATACCAGATCGAGACAGGAGCGCGAAATGATTTCGAACGCGCTCAGTTTGTCACCGCAGCTCGCGCGCAGGTGGGCCAGCAATTCGACTGCGGCTTGCGGGTCGCGTGTCGCTACGCAGGCGGTGGCCACAGATTGTGGGCGCGGAAATAATTTCAGCACAGCAGCAGTGATAATTCCCAGCGTGCCTTCCGCGCCGATGAATAAATGCTTCAAGTCGTAGCCGCTATTGTCCTTGCGCAAGCTGCGCAAGCCATTCCAGATACGCCCATCGGGCAATACCACTTCTAGGCCCAGCACCAGATCGCGCATGTTGCCATAGCGCAGCACATTGATGCCGCCCGCATTGGTGGAAAGATTGCCGCCGATCTCGCATTGCGTGGCGATGGCGGTCAGCCCCAAGGGGAACAAGCGCTGCACTTGTGCGGCAGCATCGTGCACGCTGGCTAAAGTGCAGCCCGCTTCCACGGTGAGTGTGTAATTGATGGCATCAATTGAGCGGATGCGATTCATACGCGACAAATTCAAGACAATCTGTTCACCGTGCGGCAACGGCACCGAGGCACCACTCAAGCTGGTGTTACCACCTTGCGGCACGATGGCGATATGGTGCGCGGCGCATAGCGTGACGACTGCGGATACCTGTTGTGTATCGGCAGGCAGCACGACGGCATGCGCCTGGCCGCTATAACGGCCGCGCCAATCTTTGTAGTGCGGCGCGGCGGCGGCATCGGTCAGCACATTTTCTGTGCCGACGATAGCAATGAGCGCAGGAATTAAATCAGCGTGGAGCATTGGGGCGTTTCAAAAACCAGATTTGATAAAGCGAGATCAGCATTTGCATGGCCATGGAAAATCCCAGCACTGCGCCTGCGATCACGACGGTGTAGGCATACACCGGATCCCATTTAGTCAGGAACCATGACATGATGTCCACGAACACCGCCACCATGGGCGATAACACCAGAAAGCGTTTGAACCAGACCTGTACCTCAGCCTGAATAAATATAAAACCGATTGCGAATAACAGCAAGCTGATGCCGAACAGGTGAATGTGCGATAGCTTGAGCAAACTGGTGAGGGACATGCCGGTATCTACCTTGGCGAATTCATGCAGGCCCTGATAGGTAGTAAAATCCGGCAGATTTCTGCCACTGGCTGTGCTATGGCAAGCTAGGCAAGTTTTTTGCAGTATCGGTTTGATGAGCGTGGCATAGTCGGCTTCCGGCGCACCATCTTTCAGCCACGCCACCATGACATGGCGATCTTCTTCCTGGATATATCCCGCCATGGGCCCGCGTATGGCTGCTTCCAGCCGGGTGCCGCTGCGGTTTCCATAATAGCTGTCGGCTACATCGGTCACCGACAATCCCGGCTTGCTATCGTTGTTGGCATGAGTCACATACAGATAGCCCAGAGCCATCAGATAACCCACGCCGACCAGCAGCAGGAAAGCGGTGTAGAGCAATTTTTCACTGACGGTACAGTCGTAAAAGCGGCGTGCAGCCATGGTGTTTTCCTTAGTTATATAACCAAACATTGTTGCTTAAATTTTGCAGCTCTTGTTGCGATGGATAGTACGCTTCTATGTATTAATCCAGATTGCGCATTAGAGGCCACACCATTCCTTCTCCCTTGCAGGGGGAAGGGTAGGATGGGGGTAGTACCCGCAAGGGGTAGGCCAAATTTGTAATCAGCTAAAGCTGGACAACTTCGCACAGCAGTGGAAGACTGCATTTCTAACCCCCTCCCTAGCCCTCCCCCTGTAAGGGGGAGGGATTTTTGGCTAATGGATTAGGGTTAAGTGCGATGCACTTTAAAACTCCAGCGGGTCTATGTCCAGCGACCAGCGCAATTTCTTTGCGGGCAAAGTATCCAGCAGTGGTCGCCATGCTTTTAAAAATTGTTGCAGTGCTTTACGTGAATTGCTTTGCACTAGCAGTTGTGCCCGCAGGTGGTTGGCGCGGCGCGGTAGCGCGGCAGGTACTACACCATACACTTCCACAGCCATGTCCAGCGCCACCGCAGCAGACTGCGCCTGATGCAGAAAGGTATACACCTCTTCTTTATTTTTACCTTCTGCGCGCAACAATACCTGATATACAAACGGCGGAAAGCCAGCAGACTGCCGTTCTGCCAACAAGGTTTGCGCCCAGTTTTCGTAATCATGTTCGCGTAAGGCGCGGAACAGTGGATGATCGGGGAAGGCAGTTTGTATCAGTACCTCGCCCGGTTTTTCGGCGCGTCCTGCACGCCCCGCTACTTGCACCAGTTGCGCGAATAATTTTTCCGAGGCGCGGAAGTCGCTGCTATACAGCGCGCTATCCGGGTTGATCACGCCGACCAAAGTGAGATTGGGGAAGTCATGCCCCTTGGCCAGCATTTGTGTGCCGACCAGAATATCTACTGCATCATCCTGTATCTGCTGGCGCATGGCATTCCATGTTCCTTTGTTGCGTGTGCTGTCACGGTCCACGCGCAAAATGCGCGCTTGCGGAAAATATTCTTGCAGCGCGCTTTCCACGCGCTGGGTGCCGATACCCACCGGCTGCAAATCCGTGTTGCCGCATGAGGGACAAGCATGCGGTACGCGCTGTTGATGCCCGCAATGATGACAGCGCAACATGCGATCCTGCAAATGCAACACCAGTTTGCCCGCACAATTGGCGCAGCCGGAGAGCCAGCCGCATGCGGTACACATCAGCACTGGCGCATAGCCGCGGCGGTTGATGAAAATCAGGCTTTGCTCGCCGCGTTGCAGACGCGCAGCCAATGCTTGCAACAGCGGCTCACTGATGCCATGTGCCATCAACGTATTGCTGATGTTAATACAGCGCACCTGCGGCAAAGTGGCCAGCGTCGCGGCGCGTTGGGTCAGGCGCAACATCTGGTAGCGTCCGCTTTGTGCGTTGTAATAACTTTCCAGCGAGGGCGTGGCAGAGCCTAGCACGATGGCCACGCCCTGTTGCTTGGCGCGGAAAATGGCCACATCCCGCGCCGAATAGCGCAGGCCATCTTGTTGCTTGAATGAGGCATCGTGCTCCTCATCCACAATAATCAACCCTAATTGCGGCAACGGGGTGAATACCGCCAGGCGTGTGCCCAGCACAATACGCGCGCGACCCATTTGTGCGCGCAGCCAGTTTTGGGTGCGTTCCCCGTCATTCAAGCCGCTGTGCAGGCTGACCAGCTCAGCATCGGGAAAGCGGCTGTGGAAATAGTTTTCCAGTTGCGGCGTGAGATTGATTTCCGGTACCAGCAATAACACCTGCTGGCCTTGTTGCAGCGCGTGGTGCATCAAGTGGACATATACCTCGGTCTTGCCACTGCCGGTGATGCCGTGCAGCAGGGAGCAGCTATAAGCAGATGCGCGCTGCACCGCTGCTACTGCCTGCTGCTGTTCTGCGGTTAAGGTATGTGGGCTGTTAAATGCATAGGTGCTGGGCGCGGCAGATACCTCACATGGCTCTATCCATCCTGCTTGCAATAATGCCTTGAGTGCAGATGCCGCGCTGGGTGAGATCGCGCGCACCTGTGCAGCAGTGAGCACACCCTGCTGCAAGGCAGCCAGCAAACGATGCTGCACCACTTTGCGTTTTGGGAATAAATTTAAATCCAGTGAGCGCCCACTGGCGCTGAGCCTGTAACGAGCCGCTTGCTTGAGTGTGACGGGTTGTTTGGAACGTAGCCGTGCTGGCAAGGCAGACAACACCGTCGCACCCAGCGGATGATGATAATAATCGCTGCAAAAACGCAGCAAAGCCAACAATTCAGCGGAGAGCAGTGGGTTTTCATCCAGCACTTGCAACACTGGCTTGATGCGCGCCAGTGGGACGGCAGAATCGGCAACGCACTCCATCGCTACACCCACCATTTGTGCGCTGCCGAATGGAATGATTACCCGCTGGCCGGGGATAATATTAATCAGCTCTGGGTTCGCATAATCAAACAAGGTAGGCAAGGGCACATCCAGAGCGACGCGCACAATGGGTGCGGCACACAGAATGGATGCAACATCCAGATTAGGTGCGACACGCAAGATGGAAATTTTTAATTCATCCTTTTCAGTAATTTTTTAGAACAACGAGTAAGTGGCATGACTTGATTGATATTTTTTTATTGTCCACACAAGCTGTGGATAAAGATGTGGATAGGTCTAAAACAACTAGGCTAACTGCTCAGCCTATATGGAATTTTGTTTGCCTGCTTAATTCATGAGCACGCTTACATACTAATAATATCAAATACTTACCCCGCAGAATGTAAGCATGGCAAGAAAACCCGCGCAGTTTGTTAAAAGGCGCGGGGCTTGTGCATAACCCCGCGCCCAGCCTAGCTTGTAACGGTTCTCTTATGGGCACCTCTAAAAATCCAAACTCCGTCGC
>JAUSKS010000285.1 GCA_030646595.1 Gallionellaceae bacterium
GAGTGCGGCTTGTGTGCTGATCAAAGAGGGTTAAAAATCGGGCGTAAGTTTGGATTTAACCCATTTTTAACCAATAACTAACTTATTATTTGATGCAACTTCTTTGATTTGTATAAAAAATAATTGGTTAAGTTGGCGGTATCGTTTCTATCTCTGGAAAGATCGGGAATCAACCCGAGTCTGTCGTTAGAAATGTGATTAGACGGCAGTGGTATTGCGTAGCTTATTGATTCGTAAATTAAGTTCTAATGACAAAATCTGGTGAAATCAGGTGCCGGTAAGGCTTATAGAGAAATTTATTTGATGGGTATTTGATGGAACTCCATCCTAGGACATACTCAATGCTCATAAAGCATGAAAAACCAAGTGGTTGGGTATTTGATGGGTACTTGATGCAATGAATAGCTACACCGAAGACCAGCTCGTCGAACAACCCGCCATCCAGCTCTTTGCCGAGCTGGGCTGGAAGACGCTGTCTGCCTCGGATGAGGTGATGGGCGCGAGTGGCACACTTGGCCGAGAGACGAAATCCGAGGTGGTGCTGGGTGTGCGATTACGCAATGTGCTGGCGCGATTGAATCCATCGCTGCCAAATGAAGCAATTGCTGCTGCCATAGATGAGTTGTCGCGCGACCGTTCGGCGATGATACCTACCGCAGCTAACCGCGAGCTTTGGGTATTGATGCGTGATGGGGTGAGGGTGTCCGTGCCTGATCCGGTGAAGGGTGGGTTGAAGACGGAGCGAGTGCGGGTAGTGGATTGGGTCAATCCTGCCGCCAACGATTTTTTGCTGGTGAGCCAGATGACCATCGTCGGCCAGCTCTATACCTGCCGTCCGGATTTGATCGGTTTCGTAAATGGCTTGCCGTGGGTGGTGATCGAATTGAAGAAGCCGGGCGTGCCTGCCAAGCAAGCCTTTGACGGCAACCTCACCAGCTACAAGCACGCGCAAAACGGTGTCCCTGCGTTGTTCTGGAGCAACGCGCTGCTGATCGCTTCTAACGGAACGGATAGCCGCGTCGGTTCGCTCACCGCCGATTGGGAACGCTTCTTCGAGTGGAAGCGCATTGAGCGCGAGGACGAGCCGAGCCGCGTGTCGCTGGAGACGATGCTGCGCGGGCTGTGTGAACCTTCTCGTTTGCTCGACTTGGTCGAGAACTACACGCTGTTTTCCGAACACAAGAGCGGGCTGACCAAGATCATTGGGCAAAATCACCAGTTCATCGGCGTGAATAATGCCATCCGCGCCATGCTCAAGGCGCGCGAGGAAGGCCACGGGCGCGGTGGTGTGTTCTGGCAGACGCAGGGTTCCGGCAAGAGTTTTTCGATGGTATTCTTCGCGCAGAAGGTGTTGCGCAAGATTCCCGGTAACTGGACATTCGTGATCGTTACCGACCGCGTGGAGCTGGACAAACAGATTGCTACGACCTTTGCTGCCTGCGGTGCGGTCAGCGATGCACAAGTTAGTCATGCGCAAAGCGGTGCACAGTTGCGCGAGCTGCTCTCTGGCAACAACCGGTATGTGTTCACACTGATCCATAAATTTCAAACTGCCGAAATGCTGTGCGACCGGCGCGATGTGATCGTGCTGACCGACGAGGCACATCGCAGCCAATATGACACGCTGGCGATGAACATGCGCGCGGCCTTGCCGAATGCGATGTTCGTGGCTTTCACCGGCACACCGTTAATCGCTGGAGAGGAACGCACGCGCGAGGTGTTCGGCGATTACGTTTCCATCTACGACTTCCAGCAGTCCGTCGAGGATGGCGCGACCGTGCCACTGTTCTACGAGAATCGCACGCCGGAGTTGCATCTCGATAATCCCGACCTGAATGACGACATTTATGAGTTGATCGAGAACGCCGATCTTTCCGAAGAAGCCGAGAAGAAGCTGGAGCGCGAACTGGGGCGGCAATATCACCTCATCACCCGCGACGACCGGCTGGACACGGTAGCGCAGGATATTGTGCGGCATTTCTTGGGGCGCGGCTTTCAGGGCAAGGCGATGGTGGTGTCCATCGACAAGGCGACCGCATTGCGCATGTATGACAAGGTGCGCAAGTATTGGCCGCGCCCCCACCCTCCCCCGATGGGAGAGGGAGCTGATATTGATATGGCGGTGGTGGTGTCGCCGGGGCAGAATGAGATTGAACAGATGTCGAAGCTGGGTATCGACATCGTGCCGCACCGCAAGCGCATGAATGAAGAGAAGCTGGACGAGAAATTCAAGGATACCAACGATCCGCTGCGGTTGGTGTTCGTCTGCGCGATGTGGCTGACCGGCTTCGACGCGCCGAGTTGTTCAACCGTGTATCTCGACAAGCCGATGCGCAACCACACATTGATGCAAACTATCGCTCGTGCCAATCGTGTGTTTCCCGGCAAGCACAGCGGCTTGATCGTGGACTATGCCAACGTGTTCGCCTCGCTGGAAAAAGCGCTGGCGATTTACGGTAGCGGCGCAGGTGGGGCTATGCCGGTGCGTGACAAGAAAGCATTGGCGGATGAGCTGCGCTATGCCGTGAATGACGCGAATGTGTTTTGCCTGGAACATGGTGTTGTTTTGGCAGAGATCGAGAACATGCCGACAGCCAACTTTGCTCAGGCTGGTGCGATTCAAACTGCCGCCGACCGGCTGATGGCGCCGGAGACGGTGAAGCGCGACTTTCTAGCATTGGAGGGTTTGGTCAGCAGCTTGTATCGGGCGGTGAAGCCCGATCCGGTGGCAATTGAATTCTCACAACGTTGCGGTTGCTTGGCTGCGATTGCCAACTGCATCCGCACAGTGACCGAGCCGCCGGATATTTCGCACATCATGCAGGGCATCCAGGATTTGCTGGATGAGTCTATTGCTGCCGAGCCATTCAAGATTCGCCAAGCCACGCCAAATTATGCACAGATTGATTTATCGAAGATCAATTTTGAAGCGCTGCGCAAACGTTTCGAGAACAAGAAGCCGACCAACACCGATGTCGAACGCCTGAAAGCGGCGGTGCGCGCGCAACTGGAACGCATGGTGCGGCTCAATCCGACCCGTGCCGACTATCTGAAAAAGTTTCAGGAACTCATCGAGAGCTACAACGCGGGCAGCCGCAACATTGACGAGATTTTCAAAGAGCTGCTGGCACTGTCTACTATCCTGACGGAAGAACAAACGCGCCATGTGCGCGAGCACCTGTCAGAAGAGGAATTGACCATCTTTGACATCCTGACCCGGCCTGCACCGGAATTGACCACTGAGGAACGCGAAGAGGTGAAGAAAATCGCGCACCAGTTGTTGGAAAAGCTGCATGGGCTGTTGGTGTTGGGCTGGCGGCAGAAAGTTTCCACCCGTGCCCGCGTGAAGATCGAAATTGAGAATGCGCTTGATGAAGGTTTGCCACGCGCCTATTCCAAAGAAATCTATGAAGCTAAATGTTCGGCAGTGTTCGAGCACGTTTATCAAAGCTATCAGGGCGAAGGCGAAAGTGTCTATGCTGCGTAAGTAAACCGAGTTTTGAAGGTTCGGTTGATAGCCATCGTTCGTTCCACCCAATAAGCAGACACTCGTGATTAAATGAAACAGATTGTCTGCGAGCGGCTGCTATGGACGAAGAGCGGTCTTTCATAAAGCTTTCTTTGACAGACCGGTGTGTATCGGGAGCGACCCGTGGTGAACGACCGTTTAGGATAGTGAAAAAGTAGCCGAGTAGGCTACTTTATTGTGGCGAAGCAAAATAAAGTAGCTTGCTGCCGGGCAACCCCGGATGGTTTGGAGGGCGAACGGAACTGGTTGGCTGCTATTTCAATCGCCGAATATTAGCACCGAGTTGCGATAGCTTGGCTTCTATATGCTCGTAGCCTCGATCCAGATGATAAATACGATCTATGATGGTTTCTCCCTGCGCCACCAGCCCGGCGATAACCAGACTGGCCGAGGCGCGCAAATCAGTGGCCATGACGGTTGCGCCTTCCAGTTGCTCCACCCCGCGCACCAGGGCAGTATTGCCTTCTATGTCTATTTGCGCGCCCAAGCGACGCAATTCCTGTACGTGCATGAAGCGATTTTCAAATATGGTTTCCACCATCATCGCGCTGCCCAGGGCAATGGTATTCAAGGCCATGAATTGCGCTTGCATATCAGTAGGAAAAGCCGGATAGGGCGCAGTGCGCAAATTCACTGATTTGAGCGGGCCTGCCATATCCAGATGGATGCCGTCTCCTTCCATGCGTATATGCGCTCCCGCTTCTTGCAGCTTTTCCAATACCGTCTCCAGTATATCTGCACGCGTATTGTGCAGCATGACGCTGCCGCGCGTGGCTGCTGCCGCCACCAGAAAAGTACCGCTCTCGATGCGATCCGGCATGATGCGATGCGTCGCACCGTGCAATTTTGCGACACCGGTAATGCGGATGGTATCGCTGCCTGCACCTTCAATTTTTGCGCCCATGGCGATCAGACAATGCGCCAAGTCCATCACCTCTGGTTCACGCGCAGCATTTTCCAGCACGGTCACGCCATCTGCCAGCGTGGCAGCCATCATCAGATTTTCCGTACCGGTCACGCTGACCATGTCGAAAAAAAAGTGTGCGCCTTTGAGCCGACCAGGCGCAGGTACTTGCGCATGAATATAACCATGCTCGATGGAAATCACCGCGCCCATCGCCTGCAAACCCTTGATATGCAAATCCACCGGACGCGAGCCGATGGCGCAACCTCCCGGCAGCGACACCCGTGCCTCGCCGAAGCGCGCCACCAGCGGCCCCAGCACCAGTACCGCAGCACGCATGGTTTTGACCATTTCGTACGGCGCTTCCAGTTTGTCTATGTGAGCGCCGCTCAAGGTCATCTCGCTGCCTTGTATGGCCGCCTTGACGCCCATCTGCTCCAGCAATTTGCGCATGGTGGCCACATCATGCAGATCGGGCATATTGCTTAACTGCAAAGCATCGCTGCTTAACAGGCTGGCGCACATGATGGGCAAGGCCGCGTTTTTGGCCCCGGAAATACGGACTTCACCGCGTAACGGTGTGCCGCCTTGTATGGCTAATTTTTGCATGGTTTATCTGTGCTGAATTTTAGGATTATCCTGGAAAAAGCATTTGGCCACAGAGATCACAGAGTGCACAGAGAAAAGCCAATGGGTTGTCATTAAGTACCACATCACCCGTCAGGTGAACATGAAAAATGTGTGGAATCCGCGTCATCTCTGTGTCCTCTGTGTCCTCTGTGATCTCTGTGGCTTGAACTGCAGTTTTTTAGGGTTACTGTTGTTCCTGCCACTCTGCAGGGGTAAAAGTTTTCATGGATAGCGCATGAATTTCTGCACGCATGCGGTCGCCCAGGGTCTGGTACACGCGCTGATGGCGCTGCACACGGCTTTTGCTGGCAAATTCCTCACTCACCACCACCGCTTCAAAATGCGTACCATCACCGCTTACGCTGACGTAAGTGTGGCTCATGCCTTGTTCTATATTTTGCTGGATGCTTTGCGGAGTAACCATGAATTTTAATCCTAGAAAAAGCAATCAGCCACAGAGAACACAGAGTTCACAGAGACAACACACCGTGTAACGGTTTATTGCGGTGGAGACTAACCTTCAGGTTAGTCATAACCAAAAACAATGGGTTGTCGTCCATGACCCCCTCACCCATCAGGTGAACATACAAAATGTGTGAAACCCGCATCCTCTCTGTGTCCTCTGTGATCTCTGTGGCTTGAACTGCGTTTTTTAATTTAATGCCTCAATTTATAACCGGATTTCAACAGCGCCAGGGTAAGCAAGGTCATGGCAGCGGTACAACCGCTCACTACGGCCAAACTCAGCCAGGGAGAAATGTCCGACAACCCAAAAAATCCATAGCGGAAGCCGTCTATCATATAAAAAAACGGGTTGAAACGCGACAACTCTTGCCAAAAAGATGGCAGTGAGTGGATAGAATAAAACACGCCGGACAAGAAAGTCAGCGGCACAATAATGAAATTCTGAAACCCGGCCAGTTGATCGAATTTTTCTGCCCATATACCCGCAATCACGCCCAGCGCACCCAGCATGGCGCTGCCCAGCACCGCAAATGTGATAATCCACAAAGGAAATTGCAGCGGCGGCTGGGCAAATCCCAGTGCCGCCAGATACACGCCGCTGCCGACCACCAGACCGCGCAACACCGAAGCCAGCACATAGGCCGCGAAAAATTCCCCGTAGGCTATCGGGGCCAGCAGCACAAATACGATATTGCCGGTAATCTTGGATTGAATCAGGCTGGAAGAGCTGTTGGCAAAAGCGTTTTGCAATACCGACATCATGACCAAACCGGGAATCAAAAAAGCGGTATAACGGACACCCGGATAGACTTCCACATGTTGCTCCAGCACATGCGAAAAAATCAGCAAGTACAGCAAGGAAGTCAGCACTGGCGACAACACGGTCTGAAAGCTCACCTTCCATACGCGCAAGATTTCTTTGTAGAACAAAGTAATAAAACTATTCATTTTCCTTGCCCACTATTTGCAGAAACACATCCTCCAGATCGGGCTGCTGCAAACTCATCTCTTGCACATTGATCGCTGCCATACGCAACGCTGACAGCACACCTTCCAATGCCTGATAAGACGGCAATGCCAGCACATAATGGTGGTCTGTTTGCTCGATGACTTGCGGCAATAATGCTATGGGCAAAGCGCCGGTCAATTGCAAACTAACACGACAGCCAGTCAGGGTATTGAGCAGATTTTGTGTGCTATCCAGCGCCACGATGCGTCCACTCTTGAGCATGGCGATGCGATTGCACAGCGCTTCCGCTTCTTCCAGATAATGGGTAGTCAGTAATACCGTGTGGCCATCACGATTGAGCTGCTGAATAAATTGCCACAGCGATTTGCGCAACTCCACGTCCACGCCCGCAGTCGGTTCGTCCAGCACAATCACCGGCGGTTTATGCACCAAGGCCTGCGCTACCAACACACGGCGCTTCATACCGCCGGACAAGCGGCGCATATTGGTATCGGCCTTGTCGCTCAAAGCCAGGTGGTGCATGACTTCATCTATCCAGGCATCATTATGGCGCAAACCAAAATAGCCGGACTGCAAACGCAGCACTTCGCGCACACTGAAAAAAGGATCGAACACCAACTCCTGTGGCACGATGCCTAACAGGCGACGACTGGCACGGTAGTGTTTAACAACATCCTTACCCAGGACGGATAGCTGTCCACTATTGGGCCTGGCCAAGCCAGCCAGCAAATTGATCAGTGTAGTTTTACCGGCACCATTCGGACCCAACAGACCAAAGAACTCGCCCTGCTCAATCTGTAAATTCACATCATCCAAGGCATGTAACTGCCCGAAGTGCTTATGCACCTGGCTGACATTAATAGCAGGAATCATGCTTTGTTAGCTATGGGCTGGGGAGAGCGGCAAAAATTCTGCCACACCATATAGACGCGCCAGACTTAACAGATTGTCAGGGATATTATTGAATGAGATGGTCACACTGCGCTGCTGCGCTTGACGTAACCAGGCCAACAACAAACTCACCGCAGCCGAATCGACCGCCTCAACTTGAGCCAGGTCAATTATTGAGATGGTGGCCAGCTGCTCGGTAATGTCGAGCTGTGCACTCACTGTGCCTATAGTCAGCGGGCCGGAGATGCGCAAAGCATTGCCTTCCTGGCTCATGCTGCTTGTTAGCTGCTTCATTTGTTGCCAGCCTTGGCACCCGCCTTGGTTGCGGCCTGGTTATTTTCTGCCAGCGATTTAATCAGGCCATCAATCCCCATCTGCTGAATTTTTTCCGAGAAAGAGTTGCGGTAATTGGTTACCAGGCTGACCCCCTCGATTGCCAGATCAAATACTTTCCACCCATCCGCAGTTTTTTCCATTTCATAATTCACCGGAATGGATGAACTACCCGGCTTAAGAATAACGGTTTTGACCGTAACTTCGGTAGCACCCTCCGCCATTTTTACTGGCTTGACCTCTACCACCTGGTCGCGATACACAGTAAATGCTTTGGTATAAGTGCGCACCAGCAAATTACGGAATTCCGTTTCCAAGGATTTTTTCTGCTCTGGCGTGGCCGTACGCCAGTGCTTACCAACTGCTAACTGGGTCATGCGGGTAAAATTAAAATGTGGTAATACTTTGGCATCCACCAACTCAACAACTTTCTTCTGGTTGCCCGCGCGAATATCCTTGTCCTGCTTAATGACAGCCAGCACTTCCTCTACTGTATTTTTGATTAGCGCCTCAGGCTCTGGCGCGGCTGCAAACACCAGGGTGGAGACGCTCAGCAATAATACGCCGGGCCACAAAGCCATATTGGTTTTCATATTTTCCTCACGATCTTCAATTTATTTACTTGGCAGGTTCTTCTGCCTTGCTATACAGAAACTTCCCGATTAAATCTTCCAGCACTACAGCAGATTGAGTCTTGCTGACCACTTCGCCTGCCTGCAACAGTTGCGTGTCTCCGCCGGGTACCAGACCAATATACTGTTCGCCCAGCAACCCGGCAGTCAGGATATTGGCGAACGTGTCCCTGGGAAACTGATAACGCTTGTCTATGCTCATGGTTACTTTGGCTTCGTAGCGCCCGGTATCCAAGGTAATTCCGCTCACCCGCCCCACCAGCACGCCTGCGCTTTTGATTGATGCCTGCGCCTTAAGGCCGCCAATATTGGAGAAATAGGCACTGAGCTGATACGTCTCCGACATATTGTAAGTACTTAAGTTGCCGACTTTCAATGCCAGACCCACCAACGCTGCAATACCAGCTACAACAAATATGCCTACCCATAAATCCAGCGTAGTGCGTTCCATGCTAATTCCCCCGAAACATAAATGCGGTCAAAATAAAATCCAGAATCAAAATTGCCAATGAAGATTGCACCACCGTGCGTGTGGTCGCGCCCGACACGCCCTCGGCGGTGGGCGGGGCGTCGTAACCCTCGAACAAGGCAATGGCGGTAACGGCCACGCCAAACACCAGGCTCTTCAGTACGCCATTCAGCACATCATGCTGAAAGTCTACCGCGCCCTGCATCTGCGACCAGAATGAGCCTTCATCCACGCCTATCAGCACCACGCCCACCACATAACCACCAAACACACCCATCGCTGAAAACAGCGCGGATAACAAGGGCAGAGAGATCACCCCGGCCCAGAAGCGCGGTGCCACTACGCGGGCGATGGGGTTAACCGCCATCATTTCCATGGCTGAGATTTGTTCAGTCGCCTTCATCAAGCCGATCTCCGCCGTCATGGCGGAGCCAGCGCGGCTGGCAAATAACAGCGCCGCCAAGACCGGGCCCAGCTCTCGCACCAGACTCAATGCAACCAACGATCCCAGCGCCGACTCCGAGCCGTAACGCTTGAGCGTCTCATAGCCTTGCAAACCCAACACCATACCGACAAAAGTCCCTGCCACCAGAATAATGATGAGTGACATCACGCCGCTGGAAAACAGTTCTTTGACAGTCAGACGAAAACGCCGGAAGCTGGTGCCGGAATGAATCAGAATGAGCGCAAAAAAACGGGTGGCATAGCCTGTACGCCATACCGCGTCTACCACTCGAGCCCCTATGCTCCGCAAATGTTTATCAATCGCCATGCTTAGGTTCGCAGATGCAAATCCTGGCGGTAATCCCCGCCGGGATAATGGAAGGGCACCGGGCCATCCATTTCGCCATGCACAAATTGGTGGACGAAAGGTTTGTCCGAAGCGCGCACTTCATCGGGCGTACCCTCGGCTATGATCACACCATCGGCAATAAAATAGTTGTAGTCCACGATCTTGAGCGATTCCTGCACATCATGTGTCACGACTATCGAAGTAGCCCCCAGCGCATCGTTCAAACTGCGTATCAGATTACCCACCACAGAAAGAGAAATGGGGTCCAATCCAGCAAAAGGTTCGTCGTACATGATCAGCATAGGATCCAGCGCCACGGTACGCGCCAACGCCACACGCCGCGCCATGCCGCCGGAAAGCTCGGCAGGCATCAATTCATGGGTACCGCGCAGGCCCACTGCATGCAGCTTCATTAACACCAGGTCGTGTATGATTTCTTCCGGCAGATTGGTATGTTCACGCATCTGGAAAGCGACGTTGTCAAAGACCGACATATCAGTAAATAAAGCACCAAACTGAAACAGCATGCCCATTTTGCGGCGTATGGCATACAGACCTTGTTGATCCAGGCCATGAATAGTCTGCCCATCTACTTTGATTGACCCCGTGGTCGGCTTGAGCGCGCCGCCGATGAGCCGTAACAAGGTAGTCTTGCCACATCCGCTGCCACCCATCACGGCGATGACCTTACCTTTGGGGAAGGTCATGTTTATGCCCTTCAAGATGGAGCGCTTTGCATAAGCAAAATTGACATCGCGGATTTCGACTAGAGCGGATGCAGATAATGACACGGAACACGACCTCAATTTGGGGCTTAAAGCATTTTAAGCGACGGTGCTATTTAAGCACAACTCGAACAACTTGTCCGTCAATTCAGCGTGAGCTATTGAGCTTGCCGCCATTGCAGGCTATTCTTGCAGCGGTGTCAGTTCATTCACTACGGGAAATATAAATGTATCTGGAGCATTTCGGCCTCAACGGCCCTCCATTCAAAATCACCCCGGTCACGCATTTTTTCTTTCCTGGTGCTAACCGCGGAGAGATTCTGGATGCCCTGATTTACGCCATCACGGACAGTGAAGGCATCATCAAAATAACCGGCGAAGTCGGCAGTGGCAAGACCATGTTGTGCCGCATGTTGCTGGAGCGCCTGCCGCCGCACATGGAAACGGTATATCTGGCCAACCCCAGCCTGTCGCGCGAAGAAATGCTGCATGCCATCGCCGATGGCTTGGGCCTCAATCTGGAAGGGCAGCGCGTCAATGTCATTATGCAGGCCTTGCAACACCTGCTGGCGCAAAAATCTCAGGAAGGCAAACGGGTGGTAGTGCTGGTGGACGAGGCCCATGCCATGCCGCTGGATACACTGGAAGAATTGCGTCTGTTATATAACCTGCAACTGGGTGACCACAAGCTGCTGCAAATTGTGCTGTTCGGGCAGCCGGAGTTGAATGAAAAACTCAGCCAGCCCAATATGCGCCAGCTTAAAGATCGCATCGTGCATCACTTCAACATGTTGCCGCTATCGCAGGAAGCGATTATTGCCTATCTGTTGTTCCGCATGCGCGCTGCGGGCTATCATGGCCCCAATGTTTTTTCTGGGGCCGCCGTCAAGCTGATAGGAGCCGCCTCAAATGGCTTGATGCGGCGCGTTAATATCCTGGCTGACAAAGCCCTGCTCGCCGCCTTTATCGAAAATACCCACAACATCGAAGTACGGCATGTGCAAGCTGCCATCCGCGATAGTGAATTGTCGCTACCCAGTATATGGCGCAATCAGAAATTGTTAATCGCTTGCGGTACTGCATTGGGCGTCATACTGTTGGCAGGTGTCGTCTGGTTTTTTAGCAAAGCAAATCTTGTACAGCCAGATCACATAGACAACGCTGCGCTTCACAATCTTGCCGCTGCTCCAGCCAGTGTGGTAATGATCGCCCCAATGGCGGCATCCGCTGTACCCTCCTCTGCGATACCACCGCTGACCACAGCTTCGCCTGCTCCAGCGCTAGCGCCTCAAACCAGCCCGGCAACCACGCTCTTGGCGCAACGCCTGGCAGCAGCCCAGGATATTTATGCCAAGCGCAGCAAAGACAGCGCCAGCATCCAGTTGTTCTACACCACTGAAGCCCAAACAGCGCGTCTTGAAGCTTTCCTGACACGTGCCCAAGGGTTGGGTAAACTGGCTGATATTTATATACTGCCCACCAAAATTAATGGCAAGAAGGGTCTCAGAGTATTATATGGCAGCTACCCAGATATGAATGCAGCACGCATAGGCTTACGGCAGTTACCACAACGATACAAAGACGGGTTTGCTGCGGCGGTATACTTATTCGACAGCGGGCAAACCCTATCTAATTAAAATACAGGATTGAGCAGAGCAGCTAATAATGCTACCCTCAATTTTCGGCATCCTGCAGAGGATATGTGGGGGAAAAACATGCGATTGCATCATGCACTACTGGTTTCGAGTTGCGCCTTGCTGATGGCTTGTGGCACCAAGCCGATCAAGCCATCGGCACAACATATTCAAAATGACAGCACACTACAGGCGTCAGATGCCGCCATCCCGCAACCGAATACCCGCACTATTCCACTGGCACCCCCTCAAACCGCTGCAAAAATTGAAACCTACAGCGTAGTCGTGACCAATGTACCGGCGCACGAAATCCTGTTCGCCTTGGCACGCGATGCCAAGATCAATCTGGATATTCATGACGGCATTCAAGGTTCGGTCACGCTCAATGCCATCAATTAAACCTTGCCGCAAATCCTGAGCCGCATCGCCAAGCAAGTAGATATGCGCTACGAACTGGAGAATGGCAATTTGAGTGTGATGCCGGATACGCCCTATTTAAAGCACTATAAAATCGATTACGTGAATATGGCGCGCGATTCGGATGGTGGCATCTCCAATGCGACACAGGTCGGATCCAATTTATCAGGCAGCAGTAGCTCTGGCGGTAATAATTCATCGCTTACTATCAAAAACACTTCCAAAAATCACTTCTGGGACACGCTCACCCAGAACATCAAAGACATTCTGCATGAGACCGACAAAATATTTCCGGAAGGATCCAGTGAAATCTCGGTGGAACAAGTCAGGGCAGCCAGCAGTAGTGGTACTGGAGCACAGCCCGCTAGCAACAAAAAATCTGCATCCAAGAAGGATATTGAAGATAGCCCTAATCCTATCAACATAGAAGAAGGCGGCAGAACCATCACGCGACGCAATACTTTCCGTGAGGCGGCTTCAGTCATTACCAATGCAGAAAGTGGCCTCATTACCGTGCGCGCTACCGGCAAACAGCACGAAAAAATCCAGGAATTTGTAGATCAGATCATGTCCAGCGCCCGCCGCCAGGTATTGATAGAGGCAACCATCGTAGAAGTGCGGCTTAGCGACAATTACCAGCAAGGCATTGACTGGTCGAGAGTGCGGGCAGGGGGTGCCAATGGCATTTCATTTACACAGGCTGGTACGGCTGGGCTACCTGCTGC
>JAUSKS010000293.1 GCA_030646595.1 Gallionellaceae bacterium
AGGAGCGAGGAGCGAGTGAAAAGCAAAGCGCGGGTTTAACTCAATCCTCGATCCTCGATCCTCGATCCTCATCCGATCCTCGATCCTTTTCCATAGAAAACATCCCACTCGACGACAAAGCCACCTACGACTTATTAAAAGCCTACAACACCACTGCCGTATTCCAGTTGGAATCACGCGGCATGAAAGACCTGATTCGCCGTCTGCAACCAGACACCTTTGAGGACATCATCGCGCTGGTTGCGCTGTATCGTCCGGGGCCACTGGAATCGGGCATGGTGGAAGATTTTATCAATCGCAAACATGGTCGCGCCAAGGCTGATTATTTTCATCCAGAACTGGAAGTTTCGCTGAAACCCACTTACGGCGTCATCGTGTATCAGGAGCAGGTGATGCAGATCGCGCAGATTATCGGCGGCTATTCGCTGGGTGCAGCGGATTTGTTGCGTCGTGCGATGGGCAAGAAAAATGCCGAAGAAATGGCGGAGCAGCGTAGCATCTTCACCGACGGCGCAGTGGCGCGCGGCATAGACAAGCGCCTGGCGGTGCAGTTGTTCGATCTGATGGAAAAGTTTGCCGGTTATGGTTTCAACAAATCCCATTCCGCTGCTTACGCGCTGGTGTCGTACCAGACCGCTTATCTCAAGGCGCACTATGCGGCGGCATTCATGGCCGCTACCTTGTCTTCCGACATGGACAACACCGACAAGGTGCATACCTTTTATCTGGATACGCTGGCGCAGGGTGTCACTATTTTGCCGCCTGATATCAACTCATCTGAATATCGTTTTACGCCGGTCGATGAAAAGACTGTAGCTTATGGTCTGGGTGCGCTGAAAGGGACAGGTGCGGCAGCAGTCGAAAATATAGTCGCCGCGCGTACATCAGGCGGCGCGTTCCGTGACCTGTTTGACTTCTGCCATCGTGTGGACAAACGCATCGTTAACCGTCGTGCCGTCGAGGCACTGATACGCGGTGGCGCGTTCGATAAAATTTCCGATCACCGCTACCAACTGCTGGCTTCGCTCGATGCCGCGCTGGGCAGCGCCGAGCAGCAGGCGCGTGCCATCAATCAGAACAGCTTGTTTGGCGATGATGCCAGCGTGGCCATGCCGGTGCAGATGAAAGAAGTTGCGTACTGGACTGTGCGCGAAAAATTGCAGCATGAAAAAACCAGTCTGGGATTTTATCTCAGCGGCCATCCTTATCAGGAATATGCCGGAGAATTGGCGCAGTTTGTAAAAATGCGTCTGGCCGATATTACGCCACAATCCTTACCGCAAAATGGCAACAACAAACGCGGGGGCGGCATACCTGTGGTGCTGGCCGGTATCGTCGCGGCGGTACGCATCCAGCAAACCCGGCGCGGGCGCATGGCGATCGTCACGCTGGATGATGGTAGCGCGCAAATGGAAATGACTGTATTCAACGAAATCTACGAAGCCAGCCGTCCGTGGATACGCGAAGACGAATTATTGGTCGTGCGCGGCAAAGCCAGCCTGGATGAATACTCTGGCAACATGCGCGTTACCGGCGAAGAATTATTTGATCTTGCTTCGGCACGTTCTACTTACGCCCAGCGTCTGGAGCTGATCATCAGCCAGGAAAGCAAAGTGCGCGTGGCGCAATTGAAGGAGCTGCTCACGCCCTACCGCGACGGAAAATGCCCGGTGCTGATTGATTACCGTAACGACAGTGGCGGCGCACAACTGAAGCTGGGTGAAGAATGGCACATCACCCTGCATGATGATTTAATAGGGGGGTTAAAAAAATTGATGGGCGAGAACAATCTG
Organism: Gallionellaceae bacterium; assembly: GCA_030646595.1. GTDB lineage: Bacteria > Pseudomonadota > Gammaproteobacteria > Burkholderiales > Gallionellaceae > Nitrotoga. The sequence goes on from JAUSKS010000293.1 coordinate 1,794, forward strand.
AGTGTGATTTATTAAGCTTGGAACCGACAGCAGTTTTCCTTGCTGCAAAACCAGCTACAAAATTTCAAAGCCCGCATAATCACCCGCAGCCGTTTCGATATCTACCCGTCCCACCTGCGCTAACTCCGGCCCGTGCCGAACCCAACGGGTAATGGTGTCCACGTCGGCAGATTTACCTTGTACCACTGCTTCCACCGTGCCATTGCTGCGGTTGCGCACCCAGCCGGTGAGGGCGAGCTTTTGCGCTTCGCGGCGCATCGAATCACGAAAGAAAACACCTTGTACGCGACCGTGGATTACCAGGCGCAGTGTTACGAGGTTATGAACCACGCTCACTTTGCTTACTCCTGCAATAACTGCCGTGCGCGGCTCAGCGCGCTATCCAGATTAGCCACTACATTATCGCGCCCCAGCTCATCAAAAAATCCTGCCCGCTGCATCAAGAAATAAGGCTGGGTATGTGCGCCGCTTAGAATGAGGTGCTTGCCGTTTTTGCGCAGCTTGCGTTGCGTGGATTGCAAAGCGTGCAAGGCGCTGGCATCCATGCTGATGACTTCGTCCATTTTCAGGATCAGCACTTCCGGCTCGGCATTTTGTTGGCGCAGTATCGTTTCCAGTTTGTCCGCCGCGCCAAAAAATAAGGCACCAAATACGCGGTAGATCATGACACCTGGGGGCACAGCCTTGCGTACCAGCGTTGCCTCGCCATCCTCGCTGTGCGGTGATTCTTCGGCAATGCTGACATGGGTCAGGTTGGTAATGCGGCGGATAAAAAACAACATCGCCAGCACCATGCCGACTTCCACTGCCACGGTCAGGTCTATTACCACCGTCAACAGGAAAGAAATGATCAGCACTGCACTATCGCTGGCCGGATATTTTCTCAAGGTCTTGAACGCTTCCCACTCGCCCATGTTAAAGGCCACCACCATCAGAATGGCGGCTAGGGTAGCTAGCGGAATGTGTTTGGCCAAAGGTGCGGCGATCAAAATAATGAGCAGCAAGGTAAGCGCATGCACCATGCCGGAGACTGGGCTGTTTGCCCCGGCGCGCACATTGGTGGCCGTGCGCGCAATGGCCCCTGTGGCCGGGATGCCGCCAAAAAATGGTGTGATGATATTGGCCACACCTTGCGCTATGAGCTCCTGATTGGGATCGTGCTTGTCATCTATCATGCCGTCCGCCACGGTGGCTGACAGCAGCGATTCAATCGCGCCGAGCAAGGCAATGGTCAGCGCCGGGGAAAACAGGTGGCGTAGCGTGGCGAAAGTGAATTCCGGCATGGCCAACGCAGGCAAGCCGTGCGGGATGCCGCCGAATTTCGTGCCTATGGTTTCCACCGGCAGATCAAATACGGCCACCGCCGCCGTGCCCAGTATCAAGGCCACAATGGGTGAAGGCAAACGTCGCGCCCAGGCTGTGGGATAAAACACAATCAGCAGCGTGGATAAGGTGGCCAAGATGATAGTCAACGGGGACAAGCTGGGCAGCGCATGAAAAAGCGCAGCCAGCTTGAGCGAAAATTCTGCGGGCAGGGTTTCTATTTTCAGGCCAAGAAAATCTTTTACTTCACTTAATGCGATCAACACTGCAATGCCGTTAGTAAAGCCGATTACTAAAGGGCGCGGAATAA
>JAUSKS010000294.1 GCA_030646595.1 Gallionellaceae bacterium
AGAGGCTTCAGCAGCAGCGGAATCCATGGAAGAAGAGGCGAATAATCTGGCTCAATCGGTGAGCGTATTCAAGCTGCATGATGAAGACGGCATTCCACCTGTGATGGAAGCGCCAAGGGCAACTCCAGCGCATGCAACAGAAGTCCCGCATGCGTTAACGAACTCAACGACCAAGGGAGGCGGGTCTGCGCCTTCTCTTCCCAAAAATTTACAAGAAGGCGAATGGACAGAATTTTAAGCAGTAATTTTTATTGATAGTAGTAAGAAATAATGGATATAGCGAAAAAAAGACAGTTGGTATGCTGCTTGACCGCAGCGGTTTTTATCTGTGCAGGCACACTGGCTGGCGCTGGAGAACAGAAAACAGCAGCTGCAAAAACGGATGATGTAAAAATTGAAGACCCGGAAAATGAGTTATTTCAAAGTGCAGTATCTTTGTTCAAACCTTTAGCCAGGGATATGGACTCTCCCAGATTGCCGTTTAAGACCGAGCGGGTTGCACTAGGCCGTACTTTGTTTTTTGACCAGCGGATTTCTGCTACGGGCAAGGTAAGCTGTGCCCAATGCCATCAACCAAAACATTATGGTACCGATGCGGCACAATCACCAGACACGGGTAATGCGCTCAAGTCACGTAATGTACAGAGTGTTTTAAATGCGTCAGTCAATGTTTACAATAACTGGTACGGAGATCAAGCCAGTGTGGAAGACCAGGCATTTTCCTCGTTGACTTCGCCATTGGGGTTGGGCCATAAAAGCAGTGACGAAGCCATAGAAAAAATCCGGGCTATTGCAGAATACCGCGGGCTTTTTGCCAAGGCTTTCCCCACAGATAAGGAACCGATTAATGTAGAAAACTGGGCTACAGCGGTCGGTGCCTATGAACGCAGCTTGCTGACACCTGCGCCTTTTGATGCCTATCTGGAAGGCAAGCTGGACGCTATTTCCCGCGATGCCAAAACAGGGCTGCGTAAATTTATGAGCACAGGCTGTGTTGCTTGTCACAATGGCATTGGGATTGGTGGCAGCAGCTATCAGAAATTTGGCATATGGTCAGACTATTGGCTGACCACAAATAGCAGCCCGGTAGATAAGGGACGATACATCATCACCAAGGATGAAAATGATCTGTACACCTTTCGCGTGGCCAATCTGCGCAACGTCACCATGACAGCACCTTATTTTCACGATGGATCAGTTAAATCTTTACCCGAAGCCATACATGTGATGGCCAAAATCCAGTTGCGGAAAACGATTAGCGATGAAGATGTGAAGGATATTATTGTTTTCCTGAAAACATTGACTGGGCCGTTGCCGAATAATTTTTCGCCGCCATAATTTATTAACGGGCAAGCGCTAAGTCATTTTCTTATCAGATTTTTAATATCCTGCGCAATATGCTGCGCAGGCTCATTATCCGGGTATAGGAGCACAGTCTTTCCTGACCGGTCTATAAGATAGAGATAGGCGCTGTGGTCTATGGTGTAGGATTTTCCGGTGGCTTGTTTGGTGTAGGAAACCCGATACTGATCAGCAACTTTTCTGATGTCCTCGGCACTGCCGCTCAAGCCTACGATATCCTTGTCAAAAGCGGTTACAAAACTGCTCAGACTTTGCGGGCTATCTCGCTCCGGATCCAGCGTAATAAAAATAATTGCCAAATCATTTTGGTCAGCAAGGCTTCGCTTAACCTGCGCTGCTCGTGCCAGGGTAGTGGGACAAATTACCGGGCAGTGGGTAAAGCCGAATAGCAGCAGCACATATTTTCCGCGAAATTGCTGGAGTGATACGGCATGCTCCCCTGTGGTATCAAAACGGCGCAACTCAAAGTCACCTCCTATAGGGTCAGGCGTGGTGTAACCGTAAAAAGCAGCAATTTCTGTTGGTGCAGGCTCAGCGCCTGCGGTGGGAATCATGCTGAAACAGCAAAAACTGAAGAATGCCAGCTTTAAATAGTTCATGATAAGTCGCCTGTTATTCTTTTTGCGCAACGTATGCCGCTTATTACCGCCCCTTCCAGGGTTGCCGGATAATCGCCAGCCGTGTAATCGCCAGCCAGCAATACATTGGCCAGCGGTGTGAGATAAGTTGGCCGCACAAGATCGGATTCGCAGGAAAAGGTAGCCCGTTTTTCAGCGATCACCTGATGCCACAACGGAATGGCCGCAATGCCCAGCTGCATATGAATTTCTCGTGTTACTTTATGCGCCAGCTGTTCATGGGTCAAGTCCTGATGGATGCCCTGGGCACTGATAACCGCAGCAATCAAGCCGTGCTGACCAGCAAGTTGTCCTTTGTCAAATAACCATTGGCTAACGCAGTCATGCAAACCCAACATGGGATGAGGTAAACGTACAGTTTGTGGATATTGCAGATACACGGTGTAAATAGGTTGCTGGGGTAGGGTGGCAATTTGTTCAGCAAGTATGGAAAATTGCGGTATGGGGCGCAACAGGCGCGCAGCTGCGGCAGGCGCAGCTGCGCAGATTACATGGCTGAAGCGATATGTCCCGCGTGCGCTGACCACTTCAATTGCATCAGCTTGGGGAATGAGCGCTTCCACGACACAGGAAGTAAACACCGAGCCACCATGCCGTTTGATGTAAGCCGCTGCACGATCTGGAAACAGAGCGGACAAATTCACGCGCGGCAACAGCATATCGCTGTCTGCCCGTGACCCATTCAGACTGTCGCGCATGACATTGAGCAGCACTTGGGCAGAAGCCTGCGCCAAGGGCGTATTCAGGGCAGAGATGCACAGCGGTTCCCATAACAGCCGCACCAGCTCGCCTTGTTTATGCTCCTTTAACAGCGCCAACGCAGTCATGTCTTGTGCTAATTGGAAACGGCTGCGGCGCATGGCCTGCATGAAACGTATGGCTTGCAAGCGCGCACCGAATGATAATCCTTGGGCGGTCAATATTCCCAACAGCAAATGCAGCGGCGCGGGCAGGCGCGCTGCCTTGAGCTCAAAAATATTATGCAGGGTAAGTTGCAGTGGCAGTCGCAGGAAATCGGCTTGGATATTACCGCCTGTTTGTGCGATCAGTTGCAGGGTATGGCGATAACAACCGAGCAGGATATGCTGACCATTATCGAGTTGCGTCTGCTTATGCCACACACCACGCGCTCGTCCGCCTAGTTGTTGGGCGCTTTCAAAAACGGTAACAGGAATATGCTGCGCAGCCAGTGTGGTAGCTGCTGCCAGACCTGCGTAGCCGCCACCGATAACAGCAAGGTTCAAAGGACACTACTCCCGCATGGGAGTAGTGACGATTGCCCCCTCTCCCCAGGGGAGAGGGTCGGGGAGAGGGCAGTCATGTTTTTCAGTTTTTTATCCACGTCTTGCAAGCCAACCAGAATTTTCGCAACGGCGTAAGTGAAACGCGCTCTTTTAACACGTGACAGCCGCTGGCCACAATTTCATCCAGCGTGGCGCGGTAGATTGCCGCCATAATTAAACCAGTGCGTTGCGCTTTAGTATCTGCGGGCGGAAGTTGCTGAAAAGCTTGTTGATAAAATTGTTGCGCGCGTTCAATCTGGAACTGCATTAATTTTTGAAAACCTTCGCTTTCCCGGCTATCCAGAATATCGCGCGTATGTACACCAAACTGCGCCAGCTCATCCTGCGGAATATAGATACGGCCACGCCGTGCATCTTCGCCCATATCGCGAATAATATTGGTGAGCTGAAAAGCAATGCCCAGGTCATGCGCGAATTTCAAGGTCTGTTTATCG
>JAUSKS010000298.1 GCA_030646595.1 Gallionellaceae bacterium
GTAACCGATGATCAATGGCTGACCTGGCAGACTTGGTTGTCGCGTCTGTTTGTTGATGCGGATATCCGTGCTTTTACTGATTATCAGCAGGCTATTGCCTGGCTCCAGGAATAATTTTTCAGTATTTAAAGTTTAGTTAAAGGAAATTCAGATGTTTTCAGGTTTTATTGATCTGCCCTGGTGGGGTTATATCGTTGTCACCTTGGTCTTCACCCATATCACCATCGCATCGGTCACCATTTTTTTACATCGCCATCAGGCACATCGCGCGCTTGAATTGCATGCTATTCCCAGCCATTTTTTCCGCTTCTGGTTATGGCTGACCACTGGCATTGTGACCAAGGAGTGGGCTGCTATTCACCGCAAGCACCATGCCAAATGCGAAACTGAAGAAGACCCGCATAGTCCGGTTATGCTGGGCATTAAAAAAGTATTACTGCAGGGTGCGGAGCTGTATCGCAAAGAAGCAAAGAATCAGGAAACACTGGATAAATATGGTCACGGCACCCCGGACGACAGTCTGGAAAATAATTTGTACAGCAAGCACAGTATGCTGGGCATTGCGCTGATGCTGATTATCAACGTGTTGTTGTTTGGCCCCCTGGGCCTGACCATCTGGGCTGTACAAATGGCCTGGATACCGATCAATGCAGCGGGCATAGTGAATGGCGCGGGCCACTATTGGGGCTACCGCAATTTTTCCTGCGCTGATGCTTCAACCAATCTTTTGCCGTGGGGTATTTTCATTGGCGGGGAAGAACTGCATAACAACCATCATGCTTATGCCTCATCGGCCAAACTTTCCAACAAATGGTATGAGTTTGACATCGGCTGGGCTTACATCCGCATGCTGGAAACAGTGGGCCTGGCCCAGGTAAAAAAACTGGCTCCGCAATTGCGCCTCAACCACGACAAAACTTCCTGCGACCTGGAAACGCTGCATGCAGTGATTGCTCATCGCTACGAAGTGACAGCCAAATATGCAAAGTCGCTGAAGAAGACCTATTCCGAAGAAATTGCCAAGCTCAAACTGCATGCCTCAGGCAAGTTTGACGTAGACATGGCGCGTATCAAGCATTGGCTGCACCTGGATGAAAGTGCGCTCACCAGCCAGCAAAAAACCAAGCTGGGTGCGGTCATCGAAGCCAGCAAAACTCTGCATACTGCGTATACATTGCGCCAGGAACTGGCTGCTATCTGGCAACGCTCTGCCGCTACCAAGGAACAACTGGTCAAACAATTGGAAGATTGGTGTCACCGGGCAGATAATAGCGGTATTGTGGCGGTGAGAGAGTTTTCACAACGCTTGCGTTGCTACGCATAAAGTCAGGAACCTCTGATTAAGCTACAGAAACATGGTGCGGACTGTAATCAGAAGTCCCTTTATTTATGATGCAATGCACACCTCAAATACCACTGAGGTGTGCAAGCAATTACCGCATCCCATTACTGGGATTTTTTACGCCTTGCAGTAAAGCCCAACAAACCAAGCCCTGCTAGCAGCAGAGCATAAGTATCAGGCTCAGGAACAGCAGAGATCGGGCCGTACCATGCAGAACCCTTTTCACAGCCATCCTTCCCTGCTGATTGTAGATGAAGTCCCAGATACTCTATCGTTCCGACCATGCCTGAGGCGTTCCATGAAACGTATTGATTATCTCCCTCAAGCCTGGTGCTGCCTCCGCCGAAGCGATATCTAAAATCAAAATCTCCTCCTGGGCCACCACCTGACGAAACACCTACGGTCAGGCCTGTTACCGAACTACTGACTCCGCTAATGCCTATTGTATCTCCAGGATGCTCAGGAGGCGGAGCGAAATCCACCGCCATCGCACCTATAAATGCATTAGGACCAAAGTAACTTTCAAAATTACTATTGGTGCTTAAAGTAAACGACCAATTGCCTCCACCATTGTCAGTGGCTACCAATTGTCCAAAATCAGGGGAAGTCGGCGCGCCTGAATATCCTGTTATCAAGGTGCCAAACTCATAAGAGGTTGCTGTAGCCTGTGCTGCACTGCTTAAAGCCAGCAAGACTCCCACCATACATGCATATACCATTTTTGAATTAAACATTTTTCTCTCCTTAACATAGCTTAACCGCCCGGAGCAGGTTCGTTATTTCTGAACCAGCCCCGTGGCGGAGTTTGCTATACGTTTGCTATACCGAATAATTCAGCTTAAACGTTGGTTTTGCGACGACGGGCAGTGAACCCCAGCAGACCCAGTCCAGCCAATACCATGGCATAAGTATCTGGCTCAGGGATAGGGCTGGTTGGAGTGATCTGGATGCTGCCAGTATAAGAACCACTGCCTCTTACTTTCATGGCAGTACCCATTACATTCAGGGCAAAGCTGTCTGCTGGGTTCAAACCGGAGAAAGTGTAGTTTGAAGTAGTGCCAGGAGAGCCACTTCCAACTACGATGCCGGTAGTCACATCAGTCAAAGTAAAGCTGGTGATCCAATGAGTTGGGCCAGTAAAACCCCAGCCAGAAATAGCCACTGCACCACCTTCAGTACCTGCACCAGTAGGAATGGTAAAGGTGTATGTGTCACTGAACGAACCCCGAACTGCTGGGTTGCCAAAAACTGCATCATGGCTGGTAACATTGTCGGTAAAAGTCAAAGGGGCAGTCAAGGCATGTGCGGCCCCAGCAGCCAAGCCCAACAGCATGGCTACAGTGGCGCTTATTACGCGTAAATAAGTATTTTTCATTTTCATCTCCAATTAAATTAAAGTACGAGGTTAATAAAACTAACTGCTTAAGATCCATACTCTGGTCACCAAACACAACATTGGAAAGCAAGAGTATGTTGCGCAGTTTAGCTATCGCACTAGTAAATACTATTGTACTGAGGTACAAGTTTGGCACGGGTTAGCAGGCAATTTGTATGGGGAAATTTAAGGCGGGCCGCAAAAAAATATTGGGCAAAAAAAGAGGTTTACAAAAACAAGAAGCCACTCTACAGTAGTTTTTCAAAAAGGCTGAGTAGCAAGAAAAACTATCTGGTGCGAAAGGAGAGACTCGAACTCTCACGCCTTGCGGCGCTGGAACCTAAATCCAGTGCGTCTACCAATTCCGCCACTTTCGCTGGTTTATAAGCGGACGGAATTATAGCATGCGACCACCTTCAACCGATATGCACTACTGTGCGTCCCTGCGATTTTCCGTGCAGCATGTCAGAAAAAACTTGCGGTAATTGGGCAAACGTCACCGTGCATGCAATTTTATTTAATTGCGCCGGACGCAATTCATTGGCCAGTCTCCACCAAATTTTTTCCCGCAAGGGCATCGCAGTGCTGGCCGAATCAATACCAATCAAACGTACCCCGCGCAGAATAAAAGGGTAAACCGTGGCATGAAATTCCGCGCCGCCGGCATTACCAAAACTGGCAATCGCTCCACCTTGCTGCATGGTGCGCGTTAACCAGGCCAGCATGTTTCCGCCCACTGCGTCCAGTGCGCCGGCCCAACGCGTCTGCTCCAACGAGCGGGTGCTGTGCAGATCAATCGTGCTACGCGGCAATATTTCATGCGCGCCGAGTGATTTCAAATACGCATGCTCATCATCTTTAGCTGTTACTGCCACGACCTGATAGCCACGTTGCGCCAGCATGGCTATGGCCAGACTGCCCACCCCACCGCTAGCGCCCGTTACCAGAACGGGACCGTTTTCAGGTTTGAGATCGTTTTGTTCCAGACGGTGTAGGGACAGCGCCGCAGTAAATCCGGCAGTACCCAGCGCCATGGCTTCAAACAATGACAAGCCCTGCGGCAACGCTACCAACCACTCGCCGGGCACACGCACCCGCTCGGCATAACCGCCATCGTGCGCCACACCCATGTCATAGCCCGTGACAATCACTTCATCACCCGGCTTGAAGCGCGCATCTTGTGATGACTCAACCACGCCCGCTGCATCCACTCCACCCGTGCAGGGAAAACGCCGCACTACTTTGCCCGTGCCAGTCGCCGCCAGCGTATCTTTGTAATTCACACTGGAATACAGAACCCGTACCACGACTGTGCCGGGGTCTAGTTCATTCAGCGTCATCTCTACGAAACGGCTTATGGTGTGGCCGTTTTCGTTGAAGATGCGATAGGCAGGAAATGTTTGCATGATGTAGGAATGCGATTGATCGCACCCTTCAACCTAGATAAAACATTTAGCCACAGAGAACACAGAGGACACAGAGATGATGCAGGATCCCACACATTTTTCATGTTTACCTGATGGTGATATGGTCATTAACGATAACCCCATTGGGTTTTCTCTGTGAGCTCTGTGTTCTCTGTGGCTTGCACTTCTGTTTCCCGGTTCAAATATGTATCGTGCGCTTATCCACCGCCAGCGCCGCTTCATGCATCACTTCCGACAATGACGGATGCGCATGCACAGTACGCGCCAGGTCTTCGCTGCTGGCCGAAAAGGCCATGGCCAATACAGCTTGCTGAATAAGTTCGGAAGCCATTGCGCCCACGATATGCACACCCAGTATGCGATCTGTGGCAGCATCGGCCAGAATTTTCACGAAGCCCGCAGTCTCGCCTAATGCACGCGCACGGCCATTGGCAATGAAAGGAAACTGCCCTGCCTTATATGCCACATTTTCTTTTTTCAGTTGCTGCTCGGTCTTGCCCACCCAGGCAATTTCCGGCGCGGTATACATCACGCTGGGCACCAGATTCAAATCGCAATGCCCGGCCTGGCCTGCAATCAGCTCAGCCACCATCACGCCTTCTTCTGATGCCTTGTGTGCCAGCATGGGGCCACGCACTACATCGCCGACCGCATACACATTCACCAGATTGCTGCGGCAATATTCGTCCACCTCAATGCGCCCTGCGGCATCCAGCAACAACCCAGCTTGCTCCGCGCCCAAGCCTTGCGTATTCGGCACACGTCCCACTGCCACAATCAATTTATCTGCCGCCAAAATTTGCGCTGCTCCTTGCGCATCGTGCCAGGCAATGCGCACCTCTTTGCCCGTTTGTGTCACGCCATCAAGCTGCACACCCAGATGAATCTTTAATCCCTGCTTGGTAAAAATACGCAGCGTCTCTTTCGCTACCTGTTCATCTGCCACCGCCAGAAAAGCAGGCGCGGCCTCCAGCAAGGTCACTTCCGCTCCCAGCCTGCGCCACACACTGCCCAATTCCAGACCGATCACGCCCGCACCAATAATAGCCAGGCGTTTTGGCACTTTATCAAAACTCAACGCGCCCGCGTTATCGACGATGCGTTCGCCATCCAGCGGCGCTTGCGGCAACACGCGCGGTGTGGAACCGGTAGCAATAATGACATGCTGCGCACGCACCTCCTCGCCCTTAGCTATCGCTATGCGCCAGGTTTCTCCATCACGCCCCAGCAAACTGGCCCGGCCATGCAGTGCCGTGACTTTATTTTTTTTGAAAAGCTGATTGATGCCCAGAGTAAAGTCGGACACGATCTTGTCCTTGCGCGCCTGCATTTTCGCTATATCCAGTTGCACGTCCGTAGCCGTAATGCCATGCGCAGTAAAATCATGGGTGACCCGCTCATAATTTTCTGAAGATTCCAGCAGCGCCTTGGAAGGAATGCAACCCACATTCAAACAAGTCCCACCCAGGCTGGCTTTGCCCTGCACATTTTTCCATTCATCCACGCAGGCGACGTTCATGCCCAGCTGCGCACAACGGATTGCCGCGACATAACCGCCGGGCCCGGCACCGATTACTACTACGTCAAAATCTGCCATACAACTACTCCCTAGCTAAATCTGCCCGACACTGTTGCATAAATGAACTAGAACTTCAATATTGCAAATAAATCAGCAGTGGGGTTTCAGTTGAATGACAAGTGTTCCACTAGCGGATTTTAATGTGCGTGAAAAATCAAAGTAAAAACCGCCGGGGGTAGCCCGGCAGCTAGTCACTTTTTCTTGCGTCGCCAAGAAAAAGTAACCAAAAAGAAGGCGACCCCGGTTTGCCGCCC
>JAUSKS010000305.1 GCA_030646595.1 Gallionellaceae bacterium
TGCTACCCATCATATTGGTAGATGAAGGCCCTCCGGATCCCAGTGGAATGTTGTAGCGCGCATGCAAGGAAATGCTTCCTGCGTCCGGATAACTCAGGGTGAACAAGGCCTGAGAGTTCGCACCAAAGCGCAGGCTGCGAGCGGTATAACTAACAACACCGCTATTCGGGTTGCTGGCAATGTTGGCAGTAACCGCATTGTTGGTAATCGCTACATTCTGCCCGACAATGCAGGTAATGGGATTGTTACATTGCGAAGCCAGGTCAACGGTCACATCCGTGCCGCTGGCAAACGCACCCACGCAAGCACCGGTGCTGGTATCGGTACGTATCGCTTGCAAGCCGTAGGTGACAGAAGTAACGCCCGCTGTTTGCGGGGCAATGCTGGCCGCCGCAGGGGGTGCGCCACCGTCAGTAATGCGAAACCCCGATGCCGCAAAAACAAGAATGGCATCTTCCGCTGCGGTTGCGGTGCCGGAGGCTTCCGTTATTGTGCCGTTGGTTATGTTGATGTTAACTGTTTCCGCTACCGTATCTTTCAGCCCCAACACCACATCGCCATTATCCGCCGCGACAAAAGTGTACGTCGCCGCGCCATCATCAGCCGTGCCGTTGACCAATGTTCCCGACCCGGTCACGACAGACCAATCGCCCTTGCCAGTGCTGGTAGAAAGTGTGATGGTGCCGGTATAAGAGGTCGCGATGGCATGTGTGACATCATGCACAGCGACGGTGATGTCCTCGGCCTGGCAATTCACCGCGCTGCCACTGTGGGAAATGGCGAAATGATTAAAGCAAGTGGCTGCAGTATAACCCAGCACGAACTCACCAAAGCCCTGAGCATTGGTAATGCCGGTTGCCTGTGTGCTGGTCGCAGTGCGCGTACCCATGGTCGGCAATATCCAGGTACCCGCATTTTTTTTGCTTACGATGAAATTGGTGCTGGTCGGATCAACCCCGCTATCCAGATCGCCCGGATTGACGAAGGTAAAAGTCGGGCTATAAGTGCTGACGACCATGGTTGCCGGGGTGAGCGTCCAGTAGCGATTGACGCTGCAACTGCCGCCGATGCCAGATGCGGTGTCGGTATGATCTCCGTCATCCGTGCGTACTGTCAAAGTACCAGCAGTCGTAACCGAAGCAAATGTGTTGGTCACTGGTGCGTAATTTGTTGTGCCGCCAACCTCCCAGGTACAGGTGATAGGCGTACCGGTGGGTACTGGTTTTCTCAAGTTGCCAAACACATGGCCGCCGCCGATGCCGCGCACTACTGCACCGGCGGTATTGCAATTGGGGGTCATGATGAGGATGTTGGTACCGGTAGTGATGTTGCCGCTGGTCAGGTTAAGCACACTGGAAACGGTGACGTTATTATTGATGGTCAAGCCGGTGGCGTTATTCATCGTCATGTTGGTGAAGGTGGTTGCACCAGTGAGGCTCTGTGCAGTGGTGCCGTTGAAAGTGAAAACCCCGGTGCCGGAATTGAAGGTGCCGCTATTGGAAAAATTTTCCTTGAGGTTGATCACCGGATTGTTGGTCGTGCCGTTGTAGGTGACACCGGCACCGACCACCGTGAGATTGCCATTTATTGTCAGCGTACCCGCCAGTAAAGTCTTGGCACCGCTGCCGCTCAGGGTCAGATGGTGATAGGTAGGCGTACCAGCAGATACACTAGGTAACTTTACAGTCTGCGCAGCACCATTGTAGTTGACGGTATTTCCTGCTGCCGAAGCATTCAAGATTCCGGTCGTCAATAAATCCCGGCTTATGTTCAGCGTGGAATTGGCAGCGTTGGTCCAGGTCGAGGCGGCGTTGCCACCTGTCATCTGTGCCACCGTCACCGTGCCATTGTTGGTCACCACGATCCCATTGGAGATGCTGATACGGCTATTCGTGGTATCGGTAAAGGTGAGGTTGGTGCCGGCCAGTACTGTGGTAGTGTTGCGCAATTCGAAACGGACGTTACCTACCACGTTGCCCACACCGCTTAGGGTTCCGATGCCGTCTTTGCGTAGAGTCCCCGATCCGTTCCACGTTCCATTGATAACGACGTTGCCATTGTTGTTAATCGTCAGCCTTCTATTATCGTCGTCAAGCTGGCCAGTGGCGGCAATGGTAAAGCTGCGTGAGTCACGATTACCGCCGTTCAGGCTGACTGTGTGACCAGCAGAGATGATGACATCATCGTTCGCATCGGGAATACCGCCTGGTGCGCCTACACATCCGGTAGCGGCAGTACCCCAAGTATCTTTCGCGTTCCAGTTGCCGCTGGAATCAGAGGTACAAACCGCCGCAAACACGCCCCCACTCCAGATACTCAGGACAACCAGCAAAATCAATGGGGTCAGACTCAGAAGGGGCAGGTCACGTTTTTCACCACTCAAAATACCGTTCATTGTTCATCTCCTCATGAAGCATAAAACCGCAGGGACGGTTACCGCACACTAGTCTGCACTGAAACCAACTGTCTATAAAAGTCATTTCCGAAGTATCTGCTTCCATTGCTTCAACTATCAGTGGGATAAGCCGCCGACCCATGCCATCCTGGATTTTTATAAAACGGAAAATCATCTGGTCTATATGTTCGACCACATCTCGATCATTCAGGTGAACGGCAGTGATAGGCAGATAAGGCTTGAGTTTCTCCAGCGCGTTGTGAATGTGAATAAAATTTCCATCCTGCTCGGATAGCGCCGATTTTATTTTTTCATGAAGCTCATTCATAACCTGATCCCTTTGGTTTTTGCAACATCATGGATGGGCAGATGCGGGGATACGCCTGTTTTATTAATGACGATGTCTATCTTTTGGTCACCGAGGCGGTTAACCAGTTCACACCAGAAACGCACTTTTTTCGCATAACTATAGTCTTCCGGCGGCAACTCGACATAGAGATCGATGTCCCCCCCTTTTTTGGCATCATCTGCGCGCGACCCAAACAGCCACACTGCGACGCGCTTGCCAAAAACAGTGCGCAGTTTCCCTGATTGCCTGCGCTTCAGCGGTGGCGATTCTCATGGTATCTCAATATGCGACAGCAACTTCTGCACTGTTCCCCCGCCTTGCTTGGCCAAGGCGGGATTTTGCAGCCACATCTGGATAAAGAATTCCCGCATTTGTTCGGACTGTGCCAAACGGCTAAGCATCAGATGCTCTGGGATCACGGCACGTACAGAGTGGGCAGGTTCAAACATTCGGGTCTTCTCCACGTTTGATCTTCTCCAGTGCCACAATATCAAGCTGATCCTTGGGGCGATTCGCGCTACGTTTCATGGTCAGCAAATCTTCAATGGAAGCGATCCACACTTGCCGGGCAAACAATTGACCTGCAACTGCATTGGCCATAAGTCTATCAAATGGCACTTCCGGACGGACCAGAACGTCCACTACACTACCGCCGATGTTCGGTTCTCTCAGCGCAAATGCCAACATGCCTTTTTCACGATGCCACTGGTCAATCTGGCTGGCGTTTCTGAGTGTATCAATCGGCACCGGAATCGCAGGGACCAAACCGTATTGCTTGGCTACTGCAATAAACCGGAGGAGGTTCTCGTCATGCATTGCTACAACCAGATCAATGTCAAAAGTGGCGCGTAGGAATCCATGCAACTGCACTGCCAGTGCCACCGACCAGCACATACTGAACCTGCTCGTCTGACAGTGATTGCAGTAGATCAGCAGTTTTCATAAGAGGCGTTTATGCCAGGAGCAGCAATACCATTACTGCGGCACATAACCCGACGGCATATCTGCCCCACCGCCAAAAAAATAATTCTCCATTTGCGCCGCTAGATATTTGCGCGCTTGCAGATCGGCCAGACTGAGGCGGTTTTCATTAACCAGCATGGTTTGGTGGCGTATCCATGCCTGCCATGCTTCTTTTGATACGTGTTCGAAAATCCGTTGCCCCAGCGGGCCGGGATAAGGCATACGTTCCAGCCCTTCCGCTTCTCGTCCCAGTTTTACGCATTGCACCATTCTTGCCATTGCTGTTCTCCGTTTAAATCATTGTGAGCCAAAATCATTGCAGTGTTAACTTACCTTGTCCTGGAGGCGGCGGGGTATATACATACAGGGTATTTTTTCCAGCATGCTTGGCCTGATACATTGCCCGGTCAGCATGTTGCATCAAGGTAGCCGCAGTGTCGGCATGGTCTGGGTAAAACGCAATGCCAGCACTGCAACACAGATGTACTTCCTGTCCGTCAAAATAAAAAGTAGCCTGACTGATGGTTTCAATAATCCGTTGCGCCAGCGTTTCAATTTCATGTTGCGCGGCATCGGGTATCAGCATGGCAAACTCATCTCCACCCAAACGGCAGACTATTTCAGAGCGCCGTACTTGCCCAGCCAATATTTTGCCGACTTCTTTCAGCACGATATCTCCGGCAGCGTGGCCGAAGCTGTCATTGACCGGCTTAAAGTCATCCAGATCAAAAAACAGCAAGGTCAGACGCGTGCTATTGCGGTGGGCCTGGGCAAACAAACGCGTCAGTTCATCTTCAAAGCGACGGCGATTGTATAGCCCGGTGAGTGCATCGCGTTCAGAAAGAAACTGAAAGTACTGCAAATGCTGATGTTCATCGGTGACATCTTCGCATAACCATACGCGGCCAATATGGCGCTTGCCGGTTTCATCCGGCACCGGGCAGGAGCGGGCGCGGATGGTGCCGCCACTTTTAAGTTCGATGTCGAATGGCTGGCTGGCAACATGCATTTCGATGGATTTATTAACCGAATGCAGCGCCACTTCTGCCTGCACCACCTGGCTGTGCAGCCGTGACAGCAGCTCGGTATCAATGCAACCGACTACTTTTTCATTCTCATCCAGTTTCCACAAACGGCGGAATTGGTTGTTGCAATATTGAATACGATGCGCGCCATCAGCAAATAACACGCCCACTGGCATGATGGATAACAATGCATCCAGACGGGCACGTTCGGAAAACAACTGATGGGCATAAATATTCTGGTGCTCAATGCGACTGCGCAGCATATTGACCATGCTGCGGAAGGCATTGTTCAACTGACCCACCTCGTCCACTGAGCGGATATTGGGCAAGTCCACATCCAGGTTGCCCAAGGCAATTAAATTACTGGCCTCGGTCAGCTTGCGCAGCGGCTTGGTTAACCAGCGCAACAAGAAATACAAGACAACGGCAAACAGGCACAACCACAACAAGGAGGTCCACAGCAATTGCTGAATAATTTGCTGCGTAAGATTATCGCGCTCACCCACCGGAACACCAAAGCGCAATGACCCGAATGGCTGACCATTTTTAGTCAGCGGCAATACGCTGTCAAAACAGCTATTATCATCACTTTCGGTAATATCTGTATCCAGTGGCGGCAAGGGTTGATCACGCGCAATGCCCGCTGCCGCCAGCGTTTCTACCTGAGTATTTTGAATGGCCAAATAACAGAAGTTATGTTTGGTGTAAGCGTCGTCCAGCAGTTTTTGCAGCGGGCCATATTCCCCGACTATCAAACCCTTGCTGATCGCCAGGTCCAGCAACATGGCATATTGCCGGGTGTTTTTTTCGGTCTGTTGCAGCATGTCGCGCTTGAATACATGCAGGCCGTTGAAAACCAGCAGCAACAAGCTGAGCGCAGTCACCAACAGGATGCCGACAAAAAACTTGAGTTGCAGCGAGCGGCTGCGCGGCCATTTAATCGTCATTGCAGTTTCCGCATGAAAATTTTGGAACGGCGCTGATAGTTATAAAGCCTTTTCTTCTGCGCTGGCAATTGCCCCACATCGGTTTCCTTAAAACCACGCTCGATAAACCAGTGCGCCGTGCGCGTAGTCAGTACAAACAGCGTGTGCAAACCTTGCGCCTGGGCTTGCGCAATAATGTGTTTGAGCAGCGCATCGCCGTAGCCCTGGTTGCGGTAGTTGGCCTGCACCGCAAGACAAGCCAGTTCAGCCGTCTGCTCTTCGGCAAACACATACAATGCCGCGCAGCCGATGATGCGATGGTCATGCTCCAGCACCACAAAGTGGTCCATCTCACGTTCCAGCAATTCGCGCCCGCGCCGTACCAGCACACCGGCCTCTTCCAGTGGCCGTAGTAATTGCAAAACGCCGCCGACATCGGCGATGGTTGCACTGCGCAAAATATTCAGCGTACTTTCCACCAGCATAGTGCCAATGCCGATATCGCTGAATAATTCTTGCAGTATGGCCCCATCCACATGACGGCTGATCAAATGCGTGCGTGCCACGCCAGCCTCACAGGCGCGCACCGCACATGGCAGAAACAAGGCCACATCCTGTGGCAGCTTGCGCTTGCTGGACAATATCTGGCTGGCGTCAGCCACAGTCAGCTCTCTTAACAACTCACCTTGCTTGTCTTGCACACCATCCGTGTCCATCAGAAAAATCAGCTTGTCCGCATCCAGCGCAATAGCCGTTTGTGTGGCCACATCTTCCAGCGTGAGATTGAACACCTCACCCGTAGGCGAATATCCCAGCGGGGATAACAACACCACCTCATTGTGTGCCAGCCGGTCTTTGATCGCGGTGACGTCTACCTTGCGCACACTACCGGTATGCAATAAATCTACTCCGTGAATGACGCCTATAGGCTGGGCCGTGATGAAATTGCCACCTGCCACCCGAATATCGGCATTGGCCATGGGCGAATTGGCCAAACCCATGGACAGCAGTGCCTCAATCTCCATGCGCACCCGCCCCACCGCTTCCTTGACACACTGCAAGGTAGCTGCATCGGTCAGACGTATGCCGTGATGATAGTGCCCCTCAAGATTATTGCCGGACAAATGCTGCTCGATTTGCGGACGTGCACCATGTACCAGCACCAGGCGCACACCCAGACTGGCCAACAGATTAAAGTCGTGGGTTAACTCGACGAAGCGGCCATCCGCAACCACTTCGCCACCAAATGCCACGACGAAGGTGCGCCCACGAAAGGCATTAATGTAAGGAGCAACCGAGCGGAACCAGGCAACGAACTCGGCAGATAGTGCAGAATTGTCGGCAGACCCCGTATTACCGAGAGGTCGCGAATTATCGGTATCCCGGGGATTATCGAGAACCCGGGGGCTATCCGAAGATATGGAACTGTTGGCCATATTTTTGTCTATATCCTTGCTGGTTTAGGTATAGGTGAATATACATAGTGACATAAATCTACTACGCGAACGAAGGGTTGCGTTGCGCGGTACTCGGAATCCTCATGTATGAATCTATACATTCCGGTTCCTGCGTTCCGTGCGCCTTACCCTTCATCCGCTCGCTACGATTTCTGTCGCTATGTATAATAATGTTAAATCATGCCATGAATGTCGGTTGTATACTATTGTGGCATCGTTTATAGTGCTTGGACACGGTTTGTTACTTGGGATTCCTTGACTGATCATGAAATTAGCACCCCGCAAAATTAAATGGCTGGCCCGGTTGATGCTGGGGTTGGTGCTATTCACGCAAGGAATAGTAGGTGCCAGCGCCTGCCTGACTGCGGGTGCCAGCCCGGCGCAAGCTTATGCAGCCCATCCCAATACTACAGCCATGCCGTGCCATGCTGTGGCCCAGCCTAATACCAATGCCTGTCTACAGCAGTGTACCCAAGCTGACCAAGTCAGCTTGGATCATAGTATTTCAACCGTAGCCCCAGTAGCGGTTGCCATATTGACTCTGCCACTATCCACTACGCCTATTAATCACCTCCAGGTTTACCCATCGCATGTTGCGCTCAATACCGGCCCGCCCTTATCCATCCGTTTCTGCTCCTTTCTGATTTAACTTTTCCCCGCGCCTGACCTGTTCCGCCTGCTGCGGAATATCTGGTTATGCGCTGATGTTCTCGTTTTTTACCCGCATTTGGAGAATCATCATGGGACGTTTATCAAGAAATATTTATTCGCTGGTGTGCTTGCTCAGTTATGTGGCATGCAGTTACTCAGCCTGGGGCGCAGACTCTGCGCCCGGCGCTGACGTGACTAAACTCCTGCAACTGGCGCGGCAGCAGAATCCGGAATTCGCTGCCACGCGTCTGGAAGCAGACGCAGCAGCAGAACGGATCGCATCTGCCGCTGCCTTGCCTGATCCGGTGTTGCGCACCGAATTGCGTGACTTTACCAACCAGAGCGGGAATCCCTCTGTTTATTATCGCGTCATGCAAACCCTGCCCTGGCCTGGCAAGCGCGGCTTGCAACAGGAAGTGGCTGAGGCTGAAAGCAAACAGGCGCAGGGACGGAGCGCGTTAAGCTGGGCCGAGCTGGCAGCCAGAATCAAGATTAATTTTGCACAATATTATGTGCTGGTGCGCAGCGAAAAATTGACACAAGAGATATTCGATCTGGTTACCCGCCTGGAACATATCGCCCAGGCGCGCTATGCCACCGGGCTGGCTCCGCAACAGGATGTAATCCGTGCGCAGATGGAGCAGACCGAATTGCGTCGCGATCTGGTCATGCTGAACACCGATCAGCATCACGCCATGACCCGTCTCAACACATTATTGCAACGCGAGCCTTATGCACCCCTGGCAGAGCCCCAGCACCTGCGCCCATTACCTGCTGCAGACAAGCTGACCCTGGCAGCACTGGAAGAAAGATTGCGCATACACAATCCACAACTCTTCACCCTGAATGCGCAGTTGGCGACGGCAGAAAAAAGCCGCGCTTTGACTTTAAAAAATCGCTATCCAGATATCACGGTCGGCCTGGCACCAACTCAAATTAGAGGGAAAATCACAGAATGGGAATTGATGTTCGAGCTGAATATCCCGCTGCAACAACAATCTCGCCGCTCACGCGAGCGCGAGGCAGATACCCTGTTGGCCGCAGCGCGTAGCCGCAAGGAGGCAGCAGCTAATCAATTACTGGGGGATTTAGTCGAGAACGTGCTGGCGCTCGATGCGGCGCAACGGCTGGTTACCCTTAACGCAAACAGCTTGCAGCCGCAGGCAGAAGCCAGCTTGCAGGCAGCGCTGGCGGGCTACCAGAATGGCAAGGTGGATTTCGCCACCTTGCTCGACGCGCAGCGGCAAATTCTCAAGGCCAAGCTGGATGTATTAAATGCCCAGGCAGAAGCGCAAACACGCTTGGCCGAAATTGAAAAATTAGTAGGAGAAGAATTATGAAACGTAGCGTGGGATGGATATTGGTGTTGCTTGTCGCAGTGGCACTAGGCTACTGGGCAAGCGCACAGAAGACAGAAAAAACAACGCCTGAGACGCCGCGCAAAATTCTCTATTACCGCAATCCGATGGGGCTACCTGATACCTCACTCGTGCCCAAGAAAGATGCGATGGATATGGACTACATCCCTGTGTATGAGGGGGAAGAAAATGCCATGGGTAACCAAATCCAGATTAGCGTGGAAAAAATACAAAAGCTGGGCGTGAAAACCGAGGTTGCTGCTTTGCGCAAATTGACGCAAACCGTACGTGCCGTCGGGCGCATCGAACCGAACGAGCGCCGTGTCTACAGCATTGCGCCGAAATTTGAAGGCTGGGTAGAAAAGCTGCACGTCAATGCAGTCGGTGATGTGGTCAAACTCGGGCAGCCCTTGTTCGAAATTTACAGTCCGGAACTGGTTTCTGCGCAGCGCGAATATCTGATTGCGGCCAATGGAGTAACCGCCATGCAGACAGCCGCGTCAGAGGCGCAGAATGGAATGCAGACCCTGGCCGATTCCAGCCTGACGCGACTGCAAAGTTGGGACATCAATGACAGTGAATTGCAGCAGTTGCGCAAAACGGGCGAGGTCAAACGCACCTTGGTTTATCGCTCGCCAGTGCTCGGTGTTGTCCTGGAAAAACCGGCGGTGCAGGGCATGCGCTTCATGCCAGGCGAGATGATGTACAAGATCGCCGATCTGTCCACAGTATGGATCATGGCCGATGTGTTTGAGCAAGACATTGGGCTGATCAAGGTCGGGCAAGCGGCGCAGGTGTGGCTGGATGCTTTTCCCGGGCGCGAATTTAAAACACGCGTGGCCTATATTTATCCAACGCTAAACGAACAGACACGAACCATCCCGGTGCGTCTGGAAATGGCCAATGGCGAGGCGCTGCTGCGCCCCGGTATGTATGCCCAGGTCGAACTGCTCGCAGCCAGCGACAAGGCCGCGACAGTCACCGTGCCCGATTCGGCAGTAATACACAGCGGTCAGCGCACCTTGGTGCTGGTGGAATTGGGTGCAGGTCGCTATGAAGCGCGCGAGGTGAAGCTGGGCAGACATGCGGACGATTACATTGAAGTGACAGAGGGAATTTCCCAAGACGAAAAAGTGGTGGTCAGCGCCAACTTTTTGATTGACGCCGAGAGCAATCTTAAAGCGGTGATTGGTGGCTTGGGCAGCGCACATACGGGGCATTAAAATTTTCTCTGTAAACCCCATTCCCACCCCAGCCCCTCCCCTTGCACCCGCTAGGGGTAGGCCGTGGTTGTAAAGCCGCTAAAGCGGCAACAGCCACGCTCAAGGGGAGGGAGCGGTTCCTTCCCCTTCAAGGGGAAGGCTAGGATGGGGATGGGGTAAATAAGCCACAGAAAGAAAAATCATGAAAGGTCAAACCAACCAACATATCCTCGCCAACAAATTGCAGCGCAAGCTGCGTAAAACGATGACGGATGCCGAAAAAAAACTTTGGCAACAATTGCGCGGCAAACAATTCGATGGCTACAAATTTCGCAGGCAACACCCATTCGACGATTTCATATTGGATTTTGTTTGCCTGGAAGCAAAGCTGGTGGTGGAGGTAGATGGTGGGCAACATTTTGAATCCAGCCGCGATAAAACACGTGACGGGGTGCTGACTCAAGCAGGTTTTCGAGTGGTTCGGTTTTGGAATAATCAGGTTTTGAATGAGATGGAATCGGTTGTCGAATTTATTTGGCTGGAGCTTAAGAGGCCGAACCCATCCCCATCCTAGCCTTCCCCTTGAAGGGGAAGGAACTGGCTCCTCGCTACGCTCCCTCCCCTTCAAGGGGAAGGCTGGGGTGGGGATGGGGTAAAAGCAAATGGAGAATTAAATGTTAACCAAAATCATCACATGGTCTGCCCGCAATATTTTTCTGGTGTTGCTGGCGGCGTTGTTCATTATCGCCGCTGGCGTGTATGCAGTCATCAAAACACCACTGGATGCTATTCCTGACTTATCAGATGTACAGGTCATTGTGTACACCGAATACCCCGGCCAGGCACCACAGGTAGTGGAAGACCAGGTCACTTATCCGCTCACCACTGCCATGTTGTCAGTGCCGAAATCTAAAGTGGTACGCGGTTTTTCTTTTTTTGGCGCGTCTTTCGTATATGTGATTTTTGAAGATGGCACAGACATTTACTGGGCGCGCTCGCGCGTTCTGGAATATCTCAACTTTGCTGCCGGACGTTTACCGCGCGGCGTCATTCCGGCGCTGGGCCCGGACGCTACCGGCGTGGGTTGGGTTTATCAATACGTGATCATAGGCGCGCAACGTACCCTAGCCGAATTGCGCACCATACAGGATTGGTTTGTGCGCTATCAATTGACCAAAGCGCATGGCGTAGCTGAAGTCGCCAGCATAGGCGGCTTCGTCAAGCAATATCAGGTGGTGGTAGACCCGCGCAAGCTACAGGCTTACGGCATTCCCTTGAGTAAAGTGTCCCAGGTTATACGCGACAGCAATCGCGATGTGGGCGGGCGGGTTATCGAAATGGCCGAGGCCGAATACATGGTGCGCGGCAAAGGCTATTTGCGCGGCATTGCTGATCTGGAACAACTGGTGGTAAAAAGTGATCGCGGTGTGCCAGTACTGCTGCGCGACGTGGCTCGTATCGAACTGGGCCCGGATGAACGGCGCGGCTTGACTGAATTGAATGGCGAGGGCGAAGTGGTATCCGGCATCGTCATGGCGCGCTATGGCCAGAATGCGCTGGAAGTCATCCATAACATCAAGGAAAAAATCAGCGACATCACCAGCGGCTTGCCGTCAGGCGTAGAGATCAAGGCAGTGTATGACCGCTCGGATTTGATTCATCGTGCGATTGATAATCTGAAACGTACCCTGCTGGAAGAAAGCATCATTGTCGCCTTGGTGTGTATGTTGTTTCTGCTCCATGTGCGTAGTGCGCTGGTGGCGATCGTAATGTTGCCGGTGGGCGTATTAATGGCATTTATCCTGATGCGTGTGCTGGGCATGAGCTCGAACATCATGAGCCTGGGTGGCATCGCCATCGCCATCGGGGCAATGGTGGATGCGGCGATTGTGATGATAGAGAATGCGCATAAACATCTGGAGCGTTTGCAACTCCCTCCCCTTCAAGGGGAGGGCTGGGGAGGGGATGGGGGTAATGAAAGGCAGAGAACCCATCCCCATCCTAACCTTCCCCTTGAAGGGGAAGGGACAATGGCGCAACGCGCCCAGGCCATCATCGCCGCCTGCAAAGAAGTCGGCCCCTCATTATTTTTCAGCCTGCTCATCATCACTGTTTCCTTCTTGCCCGTGTTCACACTGGAAGCACAAGAAGGGCGGCTATTCTCGCCGCTGGCCTTTACCAAAACTTTCTCCATGGCGGGTGCCGCTTTGTTGTCGGTAACCTTGGTGCCGGTGCTGATGCTGCTATTCATACGCGGCAAGATCATGCCGGAGAACAAAAATCCGGTGAACCGTATTCTGATTCAACTCTATCGCCCCATCATAGTATGGGTCATGCGCTATAAAAAATTGACCCTCGCTGTGGCTGTGATGGTCATGGCCATTACCATTTATCCAGCCATGAAGCTGGGCAGCGAATTCATGCCGGCGCTCAATGAAGGTACGCTGATGTATATGCCCTCCTCCTTGCCCGGCATGTCGGTGACCAAGGCCGCAGAACTGATGCAGACGCAGAACAAGATTATTAAAAGTTTTCCTGAAGTGGAGTCTGTGTTCGGCAAGGCCGGGCGCGCGCAAACAGCTACCGATCCGGCACCGCTGGAAATGTTTGAGACCGTCATTAATCTCAAGCCGCAATCGGAATGGCCTGTCGGCATGACCACAGACAAGCTGATCAAGGAAATGGATCAGGCCCTGCAATTTCCCGGCGTAGCCAATGCCTGGACCATGCCCATCAAAGCGCGCATAGACATGCTCTCCACCGGCATCCGCACACCTATCGGCATTAAAGTGTTCGGCAAAAATCTGCAAGGAATCGAGGAAATCGCACGGCAAGTGGAGGCGGTAGTCAAACAAGTTCCCGGCACCACCAGCGCCT
>JAUSKS010000313.1 GCA_030646595.1 Gallionellaceae bacterium
ACATTAAGCAACAACCCAGCGTTGTGCTGGATGTGGGTAGTGGCACTGGCTGGGGTACGCGGCAGTTGGCACAACGCTATGCTGGAGCGCATATCCTGGCAGTTGATATGGCGGCGGAGATGTTGCGCGTTGCGCGCAACCATCCGCGTGGCTGGCGCAAACTTTTCGCTCGCGATAATAAAAGTTATGCATGTGCTGATGTGGAAGCCTTGCCCTTGGCGGCCAATAAACTGGAACTGATATGGTCCAACCTTACTGTGCAATGGTGTAACGATTTACCTGCAACTTTTATTGAATTGCATCGCGTACTGAAAGTGGAAGGCTTGCTGATGTTTTCCACTTTTGGCCCGGATACCCTGAAAGAGCTGCGCACTGCCTTTAGTGGCGTGGATAATTACAACCACCTCAACCGCTTTGCGGACATGCATGATATAGGCGACATGCTGGTGGCGGCAGGGTTTGCCGAACCGGTGATGGACATGGAAATCATCACACTGACTTATCAGGACGTGAAGTCCGTGATGCAGGATTTACGCAGCATAGGGGCGCACAATGTCACCGCCGGGCGCGCGCTTGGCATGATGGGCAAGAACGCATGGCACCAAGTGTTGGAAAATTATGAAGCGTTACGCCGGGAAGGCAAGCTACCTGCCACTTTCGAAGTAATTTACGGCCATGCATGGAAGCCACAACCGAAAAAAATTGCGGATGGGCGCGCCATCATTAAAACGAATTTCAAGCTATGAATTATTTCATCACCGGCACCGATACCGGCGTAGGCAAGACCTTGATCGCCTGTGCGCTATTGCACGGCTATGCTACACAAGGCCAGCGCGTAATTGGTATGAAACCCGTCGCAGCAGGTTGGGATGAAGATGATCTCAACCCGGATGTGAAACAATTATGCGCAGCCAGCAATATTGCCGCTCCTGTGGGGCAAATCAATCCGTATAGTTTTTCCTTGCCACTCGCTCCGCATATCGCTGCACACCATGCAGGCATCCATATTGATCTGGCCCATGTGATAGCTGCTTACCATGAGCTGGCAGTCCAGGCGGATGTGGTCATTGTAGAAGGTGTAGGCGGATTCAAGGTGCCGCTCAATGAGCATGAGGATAGTGCTGATTTGGCAGTGCAGCTGGGCTTGCCGGTTATTCTGGTAGTGGGTGTGCGTCTGGGCTGTCTTAATCATGCCTTGTTAACCTTGGCTGCGATTCAGGCATCCGGTTTAAGATGTGCGGGCTGGGTGGCTAATGTACTAGAGTCAGCCATGCCCGTAGTAGCTGAAAATATTGCGGCATTAAAGCAGCGCATCAATGCGCCGTTATTGGGAATAGTTCCGTATCAGGTAGTACCGGATATACAGCGCACAGCCTTGCAATTTATTTCATTGCCATAATTATTGTAGATTTCTACAATGGAACAGGGTAATGGAATAACAAGTTAAAGTTGTCCTGCAAGTGTTGTGGTTATACGTCTATTGACGGTCAATCTTTTTGGTGACACAGTCTGCAACGAGTTGCTCAGTCCCCAAAAATTCTAATTCTCCAGACTTTGTAATCTTTGCAAGCGAAGCTGGCAGCCCGATCTGCATGGAATGTGGTTTGGCAGCTTGCGGGTCACCCGATAATGATCGAGTTCAGTTTGTTTTCATTAAATCGATGGGAGATTTTCGATGAAACAAATTATTTTTTTCCTGTTGTTGTTTGCCTTTCATTCAATTGCTCAGGCCAGCACCGCTTATGGCGACTTGAACAATTTCGACGTTGTTAACGATACTGGCCAGGAATGTCACGGATTTGAAATCGAGCTGGATGATATCCATAGCACAGACGTAACTTACACCTACGACTGGAATCACTATGGCACCCCCAGTATTCGTGAAGATAATAGCGACCCCGCGCATCCTAAAGTTTACATTCGTCATGCCAGTCTGAAGGACGCCTTAGGCAACTACACTGCTTATACATCAGTCCCTACAACATCTATTGCGCCGACTGATGGGCATCAATGCACCAATACGGCGGTAAACGAGGGATGTGAACATTTTGGCGTGGGTTATAGCGCAAATCCCAGCTCTGTTAAATATAACTGGCTGATTGATGACGGCGCGGGCAATTTGATTCAAGGGCCTGCGGTAAATATAGCCACGCCAACCTGGACCTACTACCCGCCAGTAGCGGGAGTTCAAGATGCGCAAGTTCAAGCTGTTATTGCCGCCCCTCCAGTACCTCCTGTGGTGGTCAAGGAGTTTGGTGATGCGGTATGGGTAAAGGAAATCAGGACTACCGCGCATAGTAATAACCGGGTTGAACTTAAAGATTTGGTGTCCGATGACCCCAATGTAGCCAACGATAAGAATTGGAAAAATGGAGAACCGGATGAAGTTGAAGTGGAATGGCAAATACAGCAAACGGAATTTGCCAACCCCGGGGGAGCCAATAATGAACTGGCCGGGGCACCTGAGGCACTTCCGGTCGGTGACGAAGTGGTTACTCGCCGCTATGAATTTTTCAAATACATCGGCGGTTTTCAGGATACCAACGAGGTAATGTGTGATAAATGGACCGATACCTGGACAGTTGATGCCATAACTGCATTGAAGGCTGAATGTCTGGATCCAGCCGATCCTTCCAAACCATTGCAATTGGTAGGCGATTATATCGGCGCGCAAATGGCCGGATTTAATGTAGTCGCGCCCTTGGGCCTGATCGATAATATTCAGGGTGGCAATATGGCCGAACCCTATCCAGATAGAACAATAGTCGTTGGGGGCAATACGCCTTATGTCACAACAGTGACTGCTGGTGTATTGCCGGATGGTTTGAGTATAGATCCGGCTACCGGGGTGTTGTCAGGCATGCCAGTAGCATGTGGCACATTTATCTTTACCGTAGATGCAACAGACGCCGATGCCGTGCACGTTAGCAAAGACTATACGGTAAAAATCATGTCTGCCGATGGTTGCCCATTAGCCATTGCAGATGGAAGCATGATCACGGGTGAGGTTGGTGTGCCAATTTCCAGCATAACCCTCATTAGTGGTGGCTTGCCCGCCTACATTATCGATACTGCGGGTGGTGATCCACTGCCTGCTGGTTTGAGTATTAACGCCGCCACCGGCATGCTTACTGGTACGCCAACCCAGGCTGGCGTAGCCAATGTTGCGCTGGATGTCATAGACGCAACCCCTGCGCAAAACTTCGGTACCTTCTCCGTTAATATTGCGGCTGCCGTTGCAGTGGCTCCGATAGTCTTGCCATCAGGCACAACGGGCACTGCTTATGCATCTGCGACGCTCACCGCAAGCAATGGTGTTGCGCCCTATAGCTGGGCAATATCCGCCGGAGCGCTGCCCGCCGGTTTATCGTTAAACACCAGCACCGGAAAAATATCGGGTACGCCGACTGCTAC
>JAUSKS010000322.1 GCA_030646595.1 Gallionellaceae bacterium
TTGTCCATATTTGCAGCTGCCATTATTGCCATGCGCACCTATCGCCGTCTCGCCCATAGCTTGGCAGCATTACAACAAGACGTGGCATCCGCTAACAACGGAAACACCGCACATCTGATCGAATCGCCATCCAACGATGAGCTGAGAGCAATCGCTAGTTCTTTCAGTAATTTGTCTGATAGCTTACATACTACGCAAAGCAAGTTAGCCTTGCTTGATCGGGAACTGACACAAAATCAGCAGGAAATCGAAAAGCAACGCCAGGTTTCTGAATCCCTGTTGCGCCATATTTTGCCCGCTTCAGTAGCCGAAGAATTTCGGACCAAAGGGTCGGTCGAGCCGAAGTATCTGGAAGATGTCACTATCATTTTTACCGACTTTGTAAATTTTTCTTCCTTCACCGAGGAATTGGCGGCAGAAGAGCTTGTTCAGATGCTGCATGAATATTTCAGTGCCTTCGACCAGATCACAGCACGTTACGGCCTGGAAAAACTAAAAACTATAGGTGATAGCTATATGTGCGCCGGGGGGTTACCAGAACGCAATCCATCCCATCCAGTAGATGCTGTCATGGCGGCAATGGAAATTGTGCGCACGGTGACTGAACGCAGCATCCTGAACAACCAGCATAACTGGTCCATACGCGTTGGCATTCATACAGGACATCTGATTGCTGGCATAGTAGGCAAACAAAAATTTTCCTACGATATCTGGGGAGAGTCCGTTAATTATGCCTCACGCCTGGAATCCAGCAGTGAGCCTAATCGCATCACCCTGTCCGAACAGACTTACTCTCGCATTAAAGATTTTTTCGAGTGTGAGAAACGCAATGAGACACCGCTAAAAGGCCACCAGAAATCAGATTTATATTTTTTAAATGGTGTGCTGCCGAGCTTGACTGACAACTTCAAGCAAATTCCGCCACCGGCTTTTATGCGACGCTACCGCAGTTATTTTCAAAAAGACCCCCCATCTTTTCCGGAATTTCTTGGTCGTTTGCCGACGTAATCTTATGGCACCCCTATAGCATCGTAATGAATCTGGAAAAGCAAACTCCCATGATGCAGCAGTATCTGCGCATCAAGGCGCGGCACCCAGACATGCTGCTGTTTTACCGCATGGGTGATTTTTATGAGCTGTTCCATGATGATGCGGTGCGGGCAGCTAAGTTGCTGGACATTACGCTTACCCAGCGCGGTGCTTCCAACGGCCAGCCGATCAAAATGGCGGGGGTCCCTTATCATGCCGC
Organism: Gallionellaceae bacterium; assembly: GCA_030646595.1. Lineage (GTDB taxonomy): Bacteria > Pseudomonadota > Gammaproteobacteria > Burkholderiales > Gallionellaceae > Nitrotoga. The sequence goes on from JAUSKS010000322.1 coordinate 1,250, forward strand.
TGAACAATATCTGGCACGGCTGGTTAAGCTGGGCGAGTCCATCGCCATCTGCGAACAAATCGGTGACCCGGCTACCAGCAAAGGGCCGGTAGAGCGCAAGGTGGTACGCATAGTCACTCCGGGCACTTTAACCGACTCTGCGCTGCTGGACGAAAAGCGCGATAACCTGTTGCTGGCGCTACATCAGCGCGAGAATGAAGTCGGATTGGCCTGGCTGAATCTTGCCTCGGGCAAATTTTTCGTCGCTGAAACCGATGTACACAACCTGGCTGCCGAGTTGGAACGGCTGCAACCTTCCGAAATCCTGCTGGCAGAAGATGCGTTCTTACCGCAATACAAAACTGCAAGTAAAACCCTGCCAGCCTGGCATTTTGAGGAAGAAGCCGCGCGCCGCGCGCTGTGCCAACAATTTGCTACGCACGACTTGGCCGGCTTTGGCTGTAATGATTTCACCCTGGGCCTGCAAGCAGCGGGCGCTTTACTTGGCTACGCCAAATTAACACAGGGTCAAGGCATCAACCATGTGCGCAGCATGCAAGTCTATGCGGCGGAGCGCTATGTGCGCATGGATGCCGCCACCCGTCGCAACCTGGAAATCACCCAGACTCTGCGCGGCGAGCCTGCACCCACCCTGCTCTCTTTACTCGATACCTGCGCCACCCACATGGGCAGCCGCTTGCTCCATCATTGGTTGCATCATCCCTTGCGGGATCGAGCTGCCCTGCAAGCGAGACTGGAGGCGGTTGAAAAGCTGATCGCGCCCTGTCTTACGGTGCATAATCAACTCAAATCCTGCGTAGACATAGAACGCATTACCACCCGCATTGCCTTGCGCAGCGCCCGCCCACGCGATCTTTCCGGCCTGCGTGACACACTCAAGCAGCTCCCCCAACTGCATAGCTTAATCAGTAACAATGCGTCCAGCTTGGTCCATCGTCTGCGCGCCGCCCTGCTGCCGGATACAGCATTGGTTGATCTACTACAAAAAACCTTGAAGGACGAACCTGGCAGCATATTACGTGAAGGCGGCGTAATCGCTGATGGCCTGGATGCTGAACTGGATGAACTGCGCGGCATACAAACCCATTGTGGCGATTTTTTGTTAGCACTGGAAAGCCGCGAGCGAACTCGCACCGGCATCGCCACCTTGAAAGTTGAATACAACCGTGTACATGGCTTCTATATAGAAGTGTCACAGGCGCAATCGATCCATGTGCCCGACGATTACCGCCGTCGCCAGACCTTGAAAAACGCCGAGCGTTATATCACACCCGAACTCAAAGCTTTCGAAGATAAAGCGCTTTCTGCCAACGACCGTGCGCTGGCGCGCGAAAAATTGCTATATGAACAGCTATTGGATCAACTCGCCCCTTATATCGCCCCGTTGCAGCACATTGCCGCCGCCATTGCCCAGCTGGACGTACTGGCTGCTTTCGCTGAACGCGCAACCACATTAAATTACAGCGCTCCTGTTTTCAGCGATGCAACTGTGCTACGCATCAACAAAGGACGGCATCCGGTCGTGGAAGCACAAGTGGAGCAATTTATCGCTAATGACACGGAGCTAAACGACCAGCGCCAGATGTTACTGATTACCGGCCCCAATATGGGTGGAAAATCTACCTATATGCGTCAGGTAGCGCTAATTACCTTACTGGCGCATTGTGGCAGCTTTATTCCGGCCAGCGCCGCCGTACTGGGTGAGATCGATCAGATATTCACTCGCATCGGCGCATCAGACGACTTGGCCAGCGGACGCACCACCTTCATGGTCGAAATGACTGAAGCCGCCAATATTTTGCACAATGCCACCGAGCATAGCTTGGTTTTGGTAGATGAAATCGGGCGCGGCACCTCTACTTTTGACGGTTTGGCCTTGGCCTATGCCATTGCGCGTCATTTGTTGCAAAGAAATCGCAGTTACACGCTGTTTGCCACCCATTATTTCGAGCTGACACGTCTGCACGAAGAATTTCAACAGCTAGCCAACGTCCATCTTGCCGCCATCGAACATCAACACAGCATTATATTTCTGCATAGCGTCAATGAAGGCGCAGCCAGCCAGAGCTACGGCCTGCAAGTGGCCGCATTGGCTGGTGTGCCAAGCGAAGTGATTCGCAATGCCAAGAAACAACTACGCGCACTAGAACAAAACAGCGCCACACAAAGTTCACAGGGAGATTTATTTACTGCCATACCGGAAGTTATTGACCCTGAAGAACATCCAGTATTAGGTGCATTGCGCGATGTGCAGCCGGATGAGCTTAGCCCCAAGGCGGCACTGGAGAAGCTGTACTACCTGAAAAAGCTGGCCTAACATATCCCTCAGCTAGAAAAAATTACATCAGCTATTTCTTTGCGTTACAGTATTTTCTTTGCGTTACAGTATTTTCTTTTCTTACTTTCTAGATTTTATTCTCACGCATGAGAATAATTTAAATTTTAATCTCATACCAAACTAAAAATATTGGTTTTTTATAAATCAATAAAAACAATACTTATCATACTATTATATAGTAATTTTTATATTGGATAACTATATTGGCATAATATATGCTTTATAGATATCGCTGGCCTAATATCCAGTAACTTTGTACCGTAAACCTAAAAATCAATTGATTGAGGAGTTAAAATTATGAGTATCATTAAAAAAGCTATCATCCCAGCAATGCTGGGTCTTGCTGCAAGTGGCTTGACGGCCAATTTATCCCATGCGACGACATTGTCCGACTTGCAATCCCAATGTTTCCAAGCTTGCCATGACGTTGTTGTTCTCCCCAGCAACTGGGTCTTAAGCTTAAACGCTGTTGGCATTCCCGCTGGCGGTTCTAAGTCAGGTGATCATGATCTCGCTGGATGGAATAGCACAATCGCCGCTATGGGCGATGGTAAGTGTGGGTTTAATAACGTAGGCCCAGGAGGTACATCAAGATCTGTAGCTGCCCAGTTTTTGTTTGATAAGCGTGCAACAGCTGCAACACCAACAGCAACCGCAACTACAGCACCAACACCAACAGCAACTGCAACTACTGCTCCAACACCAACTGCAACAGCAACTACTGCTCCAACACCAACTGCAACATCAACTTCAGCTCCAACGCCAACAAGCATAGGACCAACACCAACATCAACTACAGCTCCAACACCAACTGCAACATCAACTACAGCTCCAACACCAACTGCAACATCAACTACCGCACCAACACCAACTGCAACATCAACTACCGCACCAACACCAACTGCAACAGCTACCACCCCACCAGTAGGCACACATACTTGGTATGATTATGATTACAAAGGTGGCAGATGCTTCGCTAAAGACCACACCATTATGGATAGCAAATGGTGTGAACAACACGGCTATAAGGGCGGTGGTGGACACAATGGTTTAACCGCTTGGGACTTTAAATTGCATGCGCATCTGGATTTCCCAGGGCAGAAGCCATAAGTAAGCTGTAATAAAATAATATTGAAAAACCCCGCAGATTTTTGCGGGGTTTAACTAAGTAATTAATTCCAACCTGGCCTTGCGCCAGGTTTTTTTGCCCTCGCAATTCACAACTCGATAGTTATTTATTCCCAATCATACGGCGGAAATTAGCTGTGGTGGCTAGGCCTATTTCTGCAAGAGTCAGGCCACGCAATTTGGCAATTTCTTCCGCAACATGTTTAACATAGGCAGGCTGGTTGAGCTTGCCCCGGTAAGGTACAGGTGCCAAGTAGGGCGAATCTGTTTCTATCAATATGCGCTCAAGCGGGACATGCCGCGCCACTTCCTTTAATGCAGTGGCATTTTTGAAGGTTACAATGCCAGAAAATGAAATATAGAAGTTCATTTGAATGGCAGCCAACGCAACTTCCAGACTTTCAGTAAAACAGTGCATCACCCCACCCACCTCAGCGGCATTTTCTTCAGCCATGATACACAGCGTATCTGCCGCTGCCTCACGCGTATGGATAATCAAAGGCTTGCCGCATGTTCTTGCAGCGCGGATATGGGTGCGAAACCGTTCACGTTGCCATTCCAGATCACCTGTTAAGCGAAAATAATCCAGGCCAGTTTCACCTATAGCGACTACTTTGGGGTGTTGCGCTAAGTGAACCAATATCTCCTGAGTAGGCTCAGTGTCCGATTCATGGTCAGGGTGCACCCCTATAGAGGCATAA
>JAUSKS010000325.1 GCA_030646595.1 Gallionellaceae bacterium
TTGCTAATGTAGTAGCCATCGCAGCAGGAGAACACAGCTTGGCTATAAAATCTGACGGTACCGTGTGGGCCTGGGGCTGGAACACCTATGGCCAATTGGGTAACTGCACCACTATCAATAGCGCTACTCCTGTGCAGGTCAATGGTTTTACCGGCGCGATTTCTGTTGCCGGAGGAACAAACCATAGCTTGGGTATAGGCAATTATGTGCCAAGCTGCCCGCCGACCGCTGATGCTGGCACTGACCAGACTGTGGATGAAGGCACATCTGTGCAGCTTAGCGGCTCCGGTACAGACCCCAATGGTTCAACCGTATCCTATAACTGGACACAAACTGCTGGAACCACTGTGACATTGAATGGTGCTACTACGGCCACACCCAGTTTCACAGCACCGCAAGTCATTGATGACAGCATATTCACCTTCAAATTGACCGTAACCAGCCAGGGCGGCAGCAGCAGCGATTATGTCAACGTGACAGCGAAAGATTTGAGCCCTACTGTAACCACTACCGGGGTATCAAATATTCAAGCAATCACTGCCACATTGAATGGAACTGTCAACACTCATGGCGATAGTGGCGGCGTGTATAGCCAATGTAAAACTGGCACAGGTGGATATGCTGCCTTCGGTGCCACCCTGCTCCCTCAACCCGCAAATGGGGCAGTGAGTGTTGCACTGTCCGGTCTGGCACCAAGCACTACGTATTACTGTCATCTCAGTGCCTTTGAGAATCACACAAATAAACCTGATGTGGACGGTCTGCCGGATGTTAGCTTTACTACGCTTGCGGTAGTGCCCCCCGACGCCATCACAGGGAAGGCTACCCCAGTGGCGAAAACTACTGCCACTTTGAACGGCACCTGCAATTTTAAAGGGGTATCAGGGACAGCAGTGTTTGAATATTGGAAATCTGCCAAAAAACCTGTGGTGATGACTACCACTACGCAGTACTTTGCAGCATCATCTGCTACCTATTCAGTAACGCAGGGAATCACTGGTTTGTCCAGTGCAACCAGTTATCTTTTCAGAATAAAGTGTACCAACGCAGGAGGAACCAGCACTGGCCTTTCGGCTTCATTTAAAACGACCAGATAATTTTTTCAAGCAAGACATCGAGAGGCAACGGAAAACCGTTTCTTCTCGACTTTTTAAGGTTGGTTTTTTTAACTTTGTAACACTGGACAATAAATAGCGTGCCTCAAATACTGAATACTGGATCCCCCATGAGCAGAGGGAGACATGGAGAAATTTATTGCTTACCATATACCAAGGGTAGTCTAAAAAATTGGCTTTCGCCCAAACACCCTCCGAGCCTAGCCAGAATTAAAATCGGGATTTTGGAGGATATTTAATTTAACTGTTAACTTACTTCAAGAGGGAATAATCATGCGTTATCTTATTAAGCTGTTTTTCATATTGTCTTGTTTCGTTACTTTGCAATCTGCAAATGCAGGGCCTGGAACTTATGCTTATTATGGCTTTGACGAGCCGGGACCCTTCTCTAATTTTAATATTTATACAACATGGATAGATGCACCTGCCTCAGGGGTTGTTAACGCTAATATCTACCCAGCATTTCAGTTCTGGTTTGGGAATGGGGTGCCTGGCTATACGGGAACAATACTGGGGTATAACGGCGCAAGCAGGGGGGTACATTTTTCTATCTGGGACAGGGATGACGATCCCCTTACTCCCCCAACCGCAACATGGGATAGCACCACTAGCCCCGGGTGCAAATATTTTGGGGGTGAGGGTACAGGCGTTCAGTGCCCGCTGATTGACTATAATTGGGTAACGGGGCGCGAATACCGGTTAAACGTAGTATCCGCTGGTATTGATGCGACCGGGGAAAATTGGCGCGGTGAAATCACAGACACGGTCACAGGAGTAACTACGGTTATGGGTGTTATTCACCTTGCTAACACACCTGGGTATACGGGCTACGGTTGGCTGACAGGCGGGGTTACTTTCCTGGAATACTATACTGCGTCCACCTGTACCGGCAACCCGGCATCCAAGGTACTATGGCGAGGGCCCTATGCAGAAAACGAGCTTTATACTGCCCGTTACGCATATGCTCACTATAACGGATGTGTGAATCTGAATGTGACGACCAGCACTGGCGGACCGACTGCAATCCATGAAATTGGTGACAATGTGCAACATACCACAGCCGAATGGCAGGAACTGTGGAATTCGCCAGTGGTCGCGACCCAACCGATGACTGGCGGCACTCCGAACTGTGCAACACTCAATGCTACGATCAATACCTGGGGATTGGCAGACAACCTGCACTTCCAATATGGTGTAACCCCTGCGTTCGGTTCGACAACCGCCAATATCCCGGTTACCTCCACAACCGCGACCCCCGTTTCCAGTACGGTATGCAGCCTGGCAGCGAACACCACCTATTACGCGCAGGCGGTAGGTACATACAGTGATCCTGTTAGGGGCGGCACCTTGACCACATATGGGGAAGCACTACAATTTACCCTGGATGCCAGCGGCAATATCGTTGCCGGTAGCATTATTGCTGCTCCTCCGGTAATAAGCCCCACTGAAGTTTCCAATATCCAACAGACCACCGCCACGCTGAGTGCTACGGTTGACACCAATGGCAGCGCTGGTAGGGTATACGCCCAGTGTAAAACAGGTACGGGGGATTACACTGGCTATGGCATCACGCCGCCTCTTTCGCCTGTTTTGTTTCCTCAGCAGTCCATTAAGGGGCGGATATTAGGCTTTGATATAACGGGGCTGACAGCAAACACAGCTTACACCTGTCGTATCGGTGCCTGGAACAATGGTACGGAGTTGAATACTCTGGGCACTGAGAAATCCTTTTCGACGCTGGCATACCCGCTGCCAACCGCCACCACAGGAACAGCCAGTGCGGTCGCGCAAACCAGCGCCACTTTGAACGGCACTTGTAACTTTAACGGGACTGCAGGGACAGCGGTGTTTGAATACTGGAAAACTAAAACACCTACAACCATTACCACTACTGCTACGCAGCCCTTTGCTGCGTCTTCAACCCCATACCCGATAACGCAAGCGATTAGCGGATTGTCCAGCGCAACCAATTACGCTTTCAGGATAAAGTGTACCAACTCAGGCGGCACCGGCACTGGCTCTTCAACTACATTCAAGACAACTCGTCGATAATATTTTTAGTAAATTCGTTTTAAGCTAATCATCGAGAGAGCGTGGTTAACCCACTCCTCTCGATGATTTGTACTTTACCAATTGCCTATAGAACATTTCCCTTAGAGAGAGGCGGTTTTCCGCCCCTCCCCCTATATTTTTAAGAAATGCCTGTGATTGCTCCGCAAGGCGGGGAACCTCAACAAAAATCTGGCACTCTCAGGCCCTGAGTGCTAGAATTTCTCCCAAGGAGGACTCAATTATGAACCAGAGCTTGGCATTACCCCTGCCCTCAGCTGTAGGCAGCCTGGAAAGCTATATTCAGACAGTGAATCACTTTCCTTTGCTGACTCACGAGGAAGAGCTGGAACTGTCCACACGCTTCCACCGCGACGGCGACCTGGAGGCCGCCCGGCAGCTTATTGTTTCACACCTGCGGGTCGTGGTCAGCGTAGCTCGTGGGTATGCTGGATATGGCCTGCCACAGGCAGACCTGATCCAGGAAGGCAATATCGGCCTGATGAAAGCTGTTAAACGCTATGACCCGGCCCGCGGTGTGCGCTTGGTGTCGTTTGCTTTGCACTGGATACGCGCCGAGATGCATGAATATATCTTGCGCAACTGGCGCTTGGTCAAGATTGCGACGACCAAGGCACAGCGCAAATTATTTTTTAACCTGCGCAGCCTGAAACAGGGTCTGGATACGCTCAAGCCGAATCAAGTCAATGCCATCGCCAAGGAATTGAACGTCACTGCCCAAGACGTGGTAGAAATGGAAGCTCGCTTCAATGGCCAGGAAGTGGCGCTGGATCCATCCGTAAACGACGACGATGACAGCTATGGTCCTATTTCCTATCTGGCAGCCACAGCTGACAATGAACCTTCGCGCCTGCTGGAGCAAAAGCAGCTTGAAAACCTGGAAAGCACAGGCTTAACACATGCACTGGCCAGCCTGGATGACCGCAGTCGTCGCATCATAGAAGCACGCTGGCTAAGGGAAGATAACACTGCGACCTTGCATGACCTGGCTGATGAATTCGGCGTATCTGCTGAACGCATACGCCAGATTGAACAGAAGGCCTTGGCCAAAATGCAAGGTGCGCTGGGTGCTCGATAAACAAATCCTGGAAATAAAAAAGCCGCAGTGACCTGCGGCTTTTTTTATTACTGTTACTTAAAGATGTTCGCCTAATTTATACCCACTGTTCCACTCTGCGGGGCCGAGAAATTCAGTGCATTATCGCGCCCTTGAATAATATAGCTATAAGCGCCTGACGGCACTAAAACCCCGCTACTATCCCGTCCATCCCACAAAATAGTGTTCACCGCGCCACTGGCTGGGCATGAGACATTGGTGGCTAAAGTATTTACCACTACGCTGGATGAATTGAGTATCTTCACCTTGACTGAGCAGGTGTTCGATAAATTATCAGCCAGGGTAAATTTGATTGTGGTCTTCTGCCCACCGTGGTGGCTAAATGGATCCGGTGTGGCCGATACACTGCTGACCACAGGCTTGGTCGTATCCAGAATAATCGTGTCCGAGACTCCAGGGGAGGTATTACCTGCCCTGTCGGTATAGCGGACGTATACAGTCTTCACTCCGTCCCCGGCAGAAAGCAGTGTCCAGGCTTTACTGGTGAAATAGGGTTGTACAGCAGTGAATAGAGTATTGTCGTGACTGAACTGCATTTGACTGCACCCACTTCCCGTATCCGTACAAGCTAAAGTCAGCATGACATTTGCTGTATTCGTCCACGTTTGCCCATTTGTAACCACAATGGTTCCGGACGGCGCGGCGGTATCCTGCGAGTATTTGATTGTGGCAAAGTCGTTGCCCGTACCGGAACCCACGCTGGATCCTGTCACATAGATATTGCCGGCAGCATTCACCGCAAAACCAGAGACATAATCCATGCCGTTTCCGGGACCATTGTAATTGCTTTCCCATATTTTATTGCCATTTGCATCAAATTTAACAATAAAATAATCATAGGATGTTTGATCGAAGCTTACACCTGCGCTCGATCCCACCACATACACATTGCCCCCTTTATCTACAGCAAGACCATTGGAAAAATCACCGCCATTTCTGGGGCCATTGTATTGGGCCACCCAAAGCTGGTTCCCACCTGCATCATATTTAATGGTAATGCAATCCGCGTCAGCGAAAGAACCATTACTGCTGGTATATCCCGTCACATAGACATTGCCCGCAGCATCCATAACAAGCTTGGTAGCAACACTCCTTGAGTAGACTGATGACCCATCATAGGTAGCCAGCCAGCGCTGGTTTCCATTGGTGTCATATTTGATTGTGGCATAGCCATTGCCTGTTACATAGACATTACCAGCAGCATCCACAATCAGATCAGCTGCTCCAAAGTCACCATTACCATGGTAGGAATGCTGCACCCAGAGCTGACTGCCCGTGGAACTGTATTTGATCGTGGTATAAGCATAAACGTAGTTGTACCCCTTAAAACTTTCTCCTGTTACATAAACATTGCCGTCAACATCCACGGCAAGGGCAGACGCATACGCGAAAGGGACGTCGGAAGGGCTATAGTAGCGCGCAACCCAGAGTTGGCTTCCGTTTGCATCATACTTGACTGTGTTAAACCAGGAGGCTCCATACCCGCTATAATAATCATAACTAGAGCCTGTCACATAGACGTTACCAGCGGCGTCTATGGCAAGATCAGCAGGTGTATTGGTTATACGGTATCCCGCACTGTGCCGGGCCACCCACAATTGATTTCCGCTGGCATCATATTTAATGGTGGCGTACGATGAACCTCCGTCCATATCATCACTGCTAGAGCCTGTCACATAGACATTGCCGGTAGCATCCAGGGCAATTTTATATGCACTATCGCCCTGATTTGCGGGACCATTGTAGTAGCTCACCCACAGTTGATTTCCGTTTGCATCGTATTTAATTGTGGCATAGTCGCCACCACTGGACCCTGTCATATAGACATTGCCTGCCGTATCTACAACAAGACCACCAGCATATTCAATGCTGGCTCCGGACTGGTTAAAACGTGTCACCCATTCTTGCGCGGGAATGGCAGCCAAACTTAATGTTGGCACCATTCCTAATATAAGAACAACAGCTACTAAAGCGTAACGAATTTTCTGATATATTTCTGGTGGGTGCACTTGATCCCGCATAATCACATGCTCCTTGTATCTATTTGACCAAATAGATAGCTATTGCAAATCGCTCACCCACGCCTTTTATTTTACAACCCGAAGCCGTGGTTTGCCAGATGGCGGCGAAGGGTCGGGCGGCTTGTCACCACCCGCATTGGCAGGGGTCGGGGCAGACTCATTGCCTTGGAACACCAGTCCCTGACCTGTCTCCTTGGCAAAGATACCAATCACTGCTGTCATCGGCACAATAACTTGGTGCGCCACGCCGCCAAAACGCCCACCAAAGGTAATTTCGTCATTACCTAGTTGCAAATGCCGTACCGCATCCATACTCAGGTTGAGAACGATCTCGCCATCTTTGACAAAAGCCTTAGGTACACGGGTCTGTTCATCCACCCGCACTGCCAGGTAAGGGGTCAACCCGCTATCATTGCACCACTCATAAATTGCGCGTACCAAATAAGACTTGGTGGACAATTCTTTCACGGGAGCTATTTGCGCATCGCTTTTTCGGCGGGCGTCATCGCTTCGCTGTAAGCGGGACGCGAGAATAGGCGCTCGGCATATTTCATCAGTGGCGCCGCTTCTTTAGCAAGCTGAATACCGTAGTGATCCAGCCGCCATAATAGCGGTGCAATCGCCACGTCCAGCATGGAAAATTCATCGCCCAGCATATATTTTTGTTTAACGAATACTGGCGCAATCTGCATGAGGTTATCACTGACCGCCTGCCGGGCTTTATCTGATACTTTCTGCGCACCCTGCTCTATGGCATGGATATGGCAATACAGCTCATTCTCAAAACGGTGCAGGAACAAACGCGCGCGCGCGCGCATCACCGGATCGGCGGGCATCAGTTGCGGATGCGGGAAGCGTTCATCTATGTATTCGTTGATAATGTTGGCCTCATACAAAATCATGTCGCGCTCTACCAGCACCGGCACTTTATTGTATGGGTTCATCACCGCCAGGTCTTCCGGCTTGTTGTATACATCCACATCAATCACCTGGAAATCCATGCCTTTTTCAAACAGCACAATGCGGCAGCGGTGGCTGAACGGGTCGGTTGTTCCCGAGTAAAGTGTCATCATGGCGCGGCTCACACTTTTATCAAGTGGCTACGACGCATGCTGCGCCGTACCAGTATGAATCCGGTGGTCGCAACGACTGCGCTGATTACAATGGCAGACAATACCGGCATGGTGCCGCTGCCGTTTATGCCTGCAACCCAGGTATACCGCTCAAACAAGGTACCTACTACGATACAGGTCGCCACAGTAAGAATGGCTGAAGGGGAATGACGACAAACACGCATAGAGAGTACCGTAAAGGGGATAATAAATTTGAGCGCCAGCGTGGACCACCACAATACACCATAATCGCCATCCTGCATGGCCATTACGCGGTTCGCTTCGCCTGGCAGGTTACCGTACCAGATAGTAAGGTATTGCGCAAAAAAGGTATACACCCACAGCAAAGTAAAGGCCAGCAACATTTGCGCCAGATAGTTATAGACATACTCCTCCACCTGACGCACCAGCGCATTGCGCGTATTCAGCACATATATCCAGATCACCAGAAAAGCCAGGAACATATCGAAATTACTGATGAAATGTTGCATGCCGTAGATCGCACTGTGCCATGAGGCAACCAGGGTCATCTCAAAATCCCATGCCACCATGGTGCCATACAGCACAAAGGTAAACGGAATCCAGGTGGCAATATTGTGAAAACGGGCTTTATCTTCCGCACTGCGCTCGCTGACTTCCTGGCGTTTGATAAACACCCAGTAAATACCCATCACCGCCAGCAGACCCAATACCTCGCGTATTACCAAAAAGGTATAGTTGTGCCATGCAGGCAGATGATGTCCATGCTCGGCAGGCTCATGCAACCACGGGAAAGTATGCTCCCCCCCCACCAGCAATATAATCAACAACACCAGGGCCAGTGGAAACAAGGCATAGAGCGATGCCGCCAACTGGCGTATCTCATAACGCCAATGAGCACTGACCAGATGCAGCACCGAACACAAGGCAATGCCGCTCAATGGCAAATAAAGGACTGCCAAAAAACTGACTGTCAAAACCGACCAGTTGCTGTAGGAAAACATAATTGCTCCTTAAATTATTTCGAAGCTGCTACCGGGGCTTCGGCAGATGATTGTTGCAGCCCTTTGCGGATATAATTGACCAGATGCCAGCGCTCAGTTGGCGACAGATCATTGGCGTAGGATGGCATGATGGCTCCGCCGAAGGTCATATAGCCCCAGATAAAACCATCCGTGCGGCCCTTGGTTTGGTCGGCCGTCAAATCATAGGGCTTCAATATCAGTTTAGCCCCGACCAAGCCATCGCCTTTGCCGCTGTTGCCATGACAAGTCGCACAATAAATTTCAAAAAGCTTGCCACCCAGTGCGACCGATTTATCGTCTATCGCAACTGGATTGGTTTGCTTTTCTGCTGCCGCCATATCTTTCACGGTAGCAGCAGTGCCAGGAACGGGCACAGAACGCTTGGGAAATACCTTCATGCCGGGGTTCCCAGTGTTTACACTCTCCTGCGGTTTCGCGCTGACCTGGTTGGCCATATCATCTGACCACGGCCACGCTTGTGCCAGCACGGGCGCCAACAACAATATAGTTAAGGTTAGTCTTTTCATTTTCCTGCCTCTTCCTGAATCTCCAATGCCTTGTGCCGGGCAAATACCGCCTTGAGGGCAGCAATGGCCGACTCGTCTCCTTTGACCAAAATGCCAATCTGGTCTTCCGATACCTTGGCGCTATAAAGCGGTGAACGCTTGGCCGGCAAGCCTGCGCAAACCAGAAAGCCCAGCACGGTAATGAACACCCCGCCGAGAATGAACATTTCATAGGTCAGCACAAAGTTGGGCGGCAGCGGTACGATGGGCTTGCCGCCTTTCAACTGCGCGAAGAAACTGGCCTGCGAACCGGAAATCAGAAAGAAGGACAGCAAACCGCCCAGTATGGAGCCAACCAGGGTGTACCACTGCACATGCACCGGTTTGTCGCCCAATACCGCTTCTACATCCGGATGCTCGATAGGGGATTTAAGCACCAGATCATCCATGCTGAATCCCTTGATGGGGGTGGCACGCAATTCAGCAATCGCTGCCCCGGCTTCATCAAAATTGGTAAACAGGGCTAATACGTGACGTTGACTCATCAGTGTGCTCCTTTGGTCGCGAGGCCATTCTTTTTGGATGCCTGGCTGCGGTGATACACCATTTCCTTGACCTCATACATGGACACAGAGGGGAACACTTTGCAGAACACCATGAACAGCAAAGCGAACCAGCCGAAGCTGCCGAATACAATTCCCCACTGCACAAAGCTTGGCCACTGGTCGTGATCCCAGGTCCACGGGTAATAACCATTGGCGAATGTGGGCGCCACGATCATCCAGCGTTCCAGCCACATGCCCACGTTGAGCAATATGGAAACGACGAACAGCACCGGTATATTGGTCTGGAAGCGTTTGAAGGCTAGTGTTAACGGCACGATGGAACCACAGAACATCATGCCCCACCAGAACGGCGCATAATGCCCGGTCGCCTTGTATATCAACACATCCTTGGAAGCCTGGTCATGGCCATACCACACCGAAGCAAACTCAATCAGGTTGAGATAGGTCCATACCATGGAAATGGCGAAGGTCAAGCGCGCGGTCTTTTTCAAAATCGGCAGCGTCATGTATTCCTCAAACTTGAATACATAGCGCAGAATGATGAACAGCGTGATGATCGCGGCACAACCGGAATACAGCGCCCCGGCCACGAAGTATGGCGGGAAGGAAGTGATGTGCCAGCCCGGTTGCTGCGACATGGCAAAGTCTGAGGCCACGATGGAATGCACTGATACCGCCAAGGGGATCAAAAAGCAAGCCACAGTCAAATAGGTGATGCGGAAACTGCGCCATTGCCGGTCGGTGCCTTCCCAGCCCAAGGCCAGCAAGGTGTATAGCTTCTTGCGCCAACCCGCATGGATGTTATCGCGGCATATCGCCAGATCAGGAATCATGCCCACGTACAAAAAGATCACAGAGGAACTCAGGTAAGTGAAGATCGCCATCGCATCCCATAGCAAAGGGGACTGGAAGTTAGGCCATATCCAGCGTTCGCTGGGGTAAGGCAAGGCGTAATAAAACATCCATACTCGCCCCAGATGCACCAGCACAAACAAACCGGCGGTCATTAAGGAGAACGTGGTCATGGCTTCAGCAAAACGGTAAATCGGCTTGCGCCAATCAGCATGCATCAAATGCAGAATCGCCGACAGCAAAGTGCCGGAATGACTCATGCCGATCCAGAAGATGAAGGTGGCAATATACAAACCCCACACATGGGAATTGTTTTTATATGACACCCCCATGCCGGTTTGATATTGATAAATCTCGCAGCCCACCGCCACGCCTATCATGGCCAATGCGATGAAGATGATGACCCAGTATAGTTTTCGGGGGGCTTCCAGGCTCTTGAGCACGTCCTTGTTAATCTTTGCCCAAGCTATGTCTTCGCGGATATCTTTCGTCATTACTTTGCTTCCTTTATTCTAAGGCCTCAATTTTTCAATCTGAATGTTCTACCCCCACCCTAGCCCTCCCCCTGCAAGAGGGAGGGCACTTTGACTCCTTCCCCCTTGCAGGGGGAAGGTTGGGATGGGGGTAGAAAATACTGTTACCGCAATTCCCTATTTAAATCGCGCTCTCGCGCACCCGCTCCAGATACATCACCGATGGATAAGCACGCAATTCCTCCAGGATGCGATAACCACGCAGCTTGCTGGCTGCTTCTTCGGCATCCTTGGCCTGCTTATCCTTGTCCAACTGCACTTGCTGCTGCATCCATTGTTTGCCGACCATGGCTTCTGGATCCACCAGATTGCCAAAGGAAATCGCATTAGTCGGGCAGGCTTGCTGGCAAGCTGTCTGCACTTCGCCATCACGCACTGTGCGCCCTTCAGTACGCGCGTTGCTCTTGGCCGCAGTCAGGCGTTGCACACAGAAAGTACATTTTTCCATCACGCCTTTACCGCGCACTGTCACATCTGGGTTGAGCTGCTGATTCATCGGCTCCGGCCAAACATTGTCGGTAGTGGGATAGTCGTACCAGTTGAAGTAGCGCACTTTGTAGGGGCAGTTCGCTTCACAGTAACGCGAGCCTATGCAGCGGTTATAGACTTGTGAATTCAAACCATCCGCAGTGTGGTTAGTGGCACCCACTGGGCACACGGTTTCGCACGGCGCAGCCTCGCATTGCTGGCACATCATCGGCAAAAACTGCGCGCCTTGGTCGGGAAAATCTCGGCCATCCGCATCCCAATAACGCTCAACACGTATCCAGTGATGGGCAAAGCCGTGGCTGTATTTTTCCTTGCCTACTACCGGCAAATTATTTTCCGCATAGCAAGCCACGCTACAGGCATTGCAGCCGGTGCAGGCATCCAGGTCTATGGACATGGCCCATTTGTATTCCTCATGCGGCTGGTCTCCAACCGGATGTTTGTGGCGAAACTGCGACCAGTTTTCTAATAGATTGGTAACGGACACTTAAACCTCCCCTGAAAGATCAACTTTATCCGACGTCACGCGCGCGGCTATTTTTCTGCCCATTTGCTGGCCACCCGCCGAACCTTCATCTTTAACTATCACTACTCGTTTGCCGGTCTTGCTGACCTTGACGCGCGTTTCGTGCATAGCCAATTCGCCTGTGCCTTTATCAAACACTGCATCCAGAATATTAAACACATTGACCCCCACCCCTTTGGCGTAACGTCCCATCGCCTCATGGCCATTACCCAGCGGCACGGAGACCGCATCGGGATGAATGCCGGGGAAAAGATAGGCTTGCGCTTTAATGGAGCCGTTCTTCGCGGTCACTTCAACTATATCCCCCTCGACTATCCCCAAGCGGGCTGCGGTCTTGGGATGTATCTCGACCCAGCTATCCCACACAATCGTCGTCAGCGGATCGGGCGATTCCTGTAGCCACGGCAGATTGGCATGGCGACCATCGCGCAGACTGGCCGAGACTGCTGGAATCAGCTGCAAAGGATAAGCATCATCTGCGGCAAACGGCGCAGGCAGCGCAATCGCAGTAGGGGTGATCTTGTCGGAAATTTTTCCTGCATCACACGGCAATTTGAGCAGACCCTTGCTCAAGGTGGCGGTCCAGAATGCGTCATCGTCCTTACCCGTACCACCCAATGCCACTTTATTCTGTAGCACGGCGCTGTGCAGATAAGAATAGAAATCTTCGTAGCCCTTGTACTCATCAGCACGGCGCTGCTTGAGCAAGGCCAGTAAAATATCGCCCATGCCGCGTGTGCCGGGATAAAGTTTTTCCATCAGCGGCTGCTGGATGTTGATCTGTGCTTCCTCAGCCATGTATTCTGGCACCGAGGTAGCCCAGTCTTCCAGCGCAGAATCCAGCGGCAGCACCAGATCAGCCTGCAACGCGGTCTCATCCATATAGTGCGCAAACGCCACCTTGAACGGCACCTTGCCTAAATTTTCTTTCAGCTTCATCGCCGCCGGTGCGCTATACACCGGATTCGCGCCATAGTTGAACAGCACTTTAACCTTGCCTTGCGCCATTTCATCATTCAGCGCTTGCAGCGCATAACGGTTGCCTACCGTCGGCAGCACTTGCGGGAACGGCACAACAGCCGGGAATTGCACAGTCTTGCCGACATTGCCCAACACCTGATTGAGCAGCGCAATAGCCGCCGCATTTTGGGTGCCGTGCGCATACCCTTCCGCTGCACTGCCCGCGATCACCAAGCTAGGTGTACGCTCTTTCAGCAAGGCCGCTAATTTGGTAATTTGTTCGGCTGAAATACCCGTGTCTTTGCTGACTCGTTCTAGCGAATAATCCTGAGCAATGCCGCCCGGTATTTTCATTCCGGCTGCGCCCAGCGCATGAATCAAGCCCAGTGCCAGGATGCCTTCAGTGCCGGGCCGTATGGCCAGCCAGCGATCCGCGTTCGCGCCAGTCAGCGTCATCTTGGATTCAACTTGCACCAGCACTCCCCTGCCCTCAGGACGTGTGCCTTTGCGGAACTGCGCATATTGCTGGGAGAAATGTACCGGCGAAACCCAAGCACCCAAAAAATCCGCGCCGAAGGAAAGAACGACCTTTGCTTTATCCAATCGCAGGCGCGGCATTTCAACGCCATAAGCTTTTTTGTTGGCAGCGCGCACTACCGAGGGAGAAACCGCATCGTAAGCATAATGATTACTGGAACCCAGCGCGGCCAGATAATTTTTCAGCAGCACATTGATATGGCCGCTGGTGCCGCCGGTCAGGAAGGCGACTTCTTCACCCTTCACCCCAGCGAGTTTGCTGTTGATCAATTCCAGTGCTTTATCCCAGGTGATGGCCTCACCCTTATCACCACTGCGCAGCAAAGGTTCGCGGATGCGGTCTGGATTGTAATGCGCTTGCACCCCGGCCTGTCCCAAGCCGCAAGTCTTGCCACGGTTAATGGATGAATCGGGATTGCCTTCCAGCTTCAGCACGCGGCCTTCGCGCACCCGGCCCATGATGCTGCAACCGGCATCGCATTGCGCGCAAGTCGAATTGAAATATACCCCTATGCTGGGGATGACATACTCCGCTGGCTCGCTATAGGAAGTAACAATCTCCCTGCCATCTTCAACCGAAGTATTGCCACACCCGCTTAACGCGACTGCTGCTCCACCCCACCCCAACACCTTCAGAAAATCGCGCCGGTCAAAATTATCAATCATCACCAATACCTCTTGTTAGCTCTTCGTGGAAGGCGCGCCAATTACTTGTGGCACTGCCAGCAATCATTCGGGCCCTGCGTTGTTTTGGTGGACACTGCATCCACCGCATGATCTTTCTCATGGCAGCTCACACACCAGCCCATGGACAGCGACTTGCTGCGACGTGCAACGGTCATGGTCTTCACGTCACCGTGACAATAGCCACACACCTCTTGTACGGGTTTTTCCTGCTGAAAATAAAAACGCTGGATATGGCGCTCATGATTGAAGCGCACAAAGTCGGGCAAGTCGTGTACTTTTTTCCAGGGTATGGGCGTTTTGGGGGCGATGGTGCCATCCTTGCTGCCCTCCCAATATTCAAATAATTTTTTGATGCGTGGCGTTTCGCGCACCGATTCGATACTCTGGTGGCAGCCTATGCATTTCTGCAAGGGTGGAATTCCCGATACTATGCTACGCCGTGCGTAGGTATGGCAATACATGCAGTTGATCTGCATATCGCCCGCATGGCGGTCATGAGGAAACTCAATGGGCTGTTCGACTTTGGGACCCAGGTCGTCAGCAGTAGTAATAGGCTGTGCCGTATTAGCATGGCCAGCTACAGCCGTACACAGCCCAACAAGCAGAACAGAAAAACGTAAAAAACGGACCATCGTAAGTGGCTCCCCCAACAAAATATTTAGACCGCCGACCAAAACAATGCCGACATACATCACTACTGCAATTTATTATTTTATCTTAAACGCAGCGAAATCGCTTCAACTTATTTACTCTGTTTTGGCTATTCATCCACTAAATGTGCCGCATGTGGCTAAGCTACACTGCACTTGCTAAATGGGATGAAATCTAATCCCTATTAATCTTGTTAAACCAAATTCCCACTGATCAATGAGAGTCTGCCCCTCATGGCACTCGGTTAAGCGAAAAATCACTTGCATGCCACAAAACCATTCCTTCCCCTTCAAGGGGAAGGTTAGGATGGGGATGGGGTAAAAGGGTTGAATTGCGTGGCGCTCAGCACCCATCCCCACCCCAACCCTCCCCTTGAAGGGGAGGGAGTTTACGTCGTCTGCGGCTTAACCGAGTGCCATGAGAGTCTGACCCTCTTGATGTGCGCACTACCGGGCTACCGGACTTCGTCACGCCGCATCAAGTCATTAGCGCGATTTCTCGGTGCTTGCCTGACATGTCGAGTATCAGATTGCCATGATCTTCGGCAAGTTGTTCATTGGCATTGAGCAGTTCAATGCCATAAACGGTACCATCCGGCGCGATATCAACATTCATTTCATCGCTGATCTTGATAGATGTCACTGCACCATGCTTCTCGTGAAAACGCAGGTATGCGATGTTATATTTTTGGTCATAGCTCAGCTTCATAATTTTCCTCCCGTCAGAAAAATTTGACGATTACTGTAATAACTAGCCAGCCGTTTTCACAGCGTAAGCCTCAATTTGTTTGGTGGCATAATGCCTGCCGTTCCATTCTCCGT
>JAUSKS010000326.1 GCA_030646595.1 Gallionellaceae bacterium
CCATGGGAGAAATTATTCCACGAGTACAATTTGCTTGCGGGCCGGGTGTGGGTGTTTATTCCTGTGTGGACGTTTGTGGCGCCCTATATCCTGTTCCGGCGCCTGCCAATGAAGTAAATTCACTTGCCTTTTTCCAATCTCCCGCTAGAATGACCGTATTCGATCCTTATTCGGTGACCTGACATGCAAGAACAAATCATTAGTCTGACCGATTTCAAGACTTCTGCCAGCCGTTTGTTGCAGGAGACGCGCGGAGGGGCGAATATCATTCTTACGCAGAATGGTTCGGCGAGTGCGGTGGTGCAGGACTACGCAATCTATCGCGCCCAGCAGGATGCCTTTTTGATGTTGAAGCTGATGGTTCAGGGCGAGGCTGATACTCAAAAGAATCGTGTCACTGCGCAAGGAAAAGTGTTCGATTCCCTGCGCGCGTCTTTGTTGAAGCAGAAAAAGAAACATGGCTGAAACCAAGTCCTATCAGGTGTTGTGGACGCACACGGCACAGCAGGATTTGACCGAGATCATAGATTACATCGCACAGGACAGTGTTGATGGCGCACTGATGATCCTGCTCAAGCTGGAGGCGAAGGCCGCGCTGTTGGTTACTTTGCCCAATCGCGGCCGTATCGTGCCTGAGTTGTTGCATACCGGCATCTCACAGTACAGAGAGCTCATCAACGCGCCTTGGCGCATTATTTACCGGGTTGAAAATCGGCAGGTTTTAATTATGGCAGTATTGGATAGCCGACGCGATTTGCAGACGGTGCTGCTCGGTCGGTTAGCGCGGTGATGGAATGTAGTCGAGACGGTCAGACTAGATGACTTGCCACCCACCGATGTTCCGGGTACGCGTTGCGCGTTACAATTCTGGTTTCTCGTTCATCTGTTTATCGTATGCGTCCTGTCAAAAAATTCTTCAGCGCAATAGCGTTTGATACGACCGGCCATGCCGAAAAATTCATTTCGGCTGCGGGCGGGTTTGTTGGCATTCTGTTGACCATGTGGATCAGCCTCCAATATCTGGGCGCACAGGGTGCGGCCATGCTGGTGGCTTCGATGGGTGCTTCTGCGGTGTTGTTATTCGCTGTTCCGCACAGCCCGCTGTCGCAGCCGTGGAATCTGTGGGGTGGGCACTTTGTGTCGGCGTTGATCGGCGTGACTTGCGCATTGACAATCGCCATCCGCTTTTGTCAGCGCCGCTGGCGGTGGGGCTGGCTATTGGTGCGATGCATTACCTGCGCTGCATCCATCCTCCCGGTGGCGCGACAGCGTTGACAGCAGTGGCTGGTGGCGCATCGGTGCATGAGCTTGGATATCACTTCGTGCTGACTCCGGTGTTGCTGAATGTGTCCATCCTGATGATCACAGCGGTGGTGGTGAACTTTGCTTTTCCATGGCGCCGCTATCCGGCCAGCCTGATGAAACTGGCTACCGAATTAAAACAGGCCCAGAGGCCGGCTCCCAAAAAATTGCATCATGATGATTTTGAATACGCGCTCAGGGAGATCGGTTCCTTTATTGACATCAGCGAAGAAGACCTGACCCGCATTTACGAGCTGGCTCACAAACACGCAAGAGAGTTGGCGATGCGCTATAGAAAACTTGCGGTGGGCCGCACGTTCAGCAACGACCCGCACCATGCACACTGGTCGGTGCGACAAGTGATCGAGCTTCCCCATGATTGGCACGATGAACAGGCTGAGGTGCATTTCAGGGCTGTCGCGGGGCATGAACAGGGAGAGACCAGGACGGCGAAGTTGGTCGATTTTGCCAACTGGATGAAGCATGAGGTGGTGAGGGAGCAGGGTAACTGGGTGCAGGTTTGACGACTGATTCAATGGAAATAAAGAAACAATTCGGGGGAATTGCGCGCCATTGGCTAAACCGGTTAACGTATCGGTCTGGTGTTTTTTTCGCTGCTGTGCTGTCGCTCTACATTGTGTATATGATCCGCCATCTTGTTGCATCTGCCCAAAGGAATGCATGATGACCAACCCCCAAGCCGATAAAGTTTTCTCCAGCTCAATCTCGAAGCTGTATGAGGAACATCTCGTCCCGATGATTTTTGAGCCATACGCTGCAAATCTCGCACAGCGTCTGGTTCCCCGCAAGCTGAACTGGGTGCTTGAAATTGCCGCAGGCACAGGCGTGGTTACCCGCCATCTTGCGTCTTTATTGCCGGAACATGTTTCCATCATTGCCACGGACTTGAATCAGCCCATGCTGGATTTGGCCGCTAGGGTGGGTACGGCGCGCCCAGTCCAGTGGCGGCAGGCAGATGCTTTGCAACTCCCTTTTGCAGATCATTCATTTGATGCAGTGCTGTGTCAATTTGGAGTCATGTTTTTTCCTGATAAGATAAAAGCGTACGCCGAGGCCCGTCGGGTTTTGAGGTCTGGTGGTGTTCTGTTGTTCAATGTGTGGGACCGCATCGAGGAAAATGAATTTGCCGCAGTTATTACGTCTGCGCTGGAGGCTGTCTTTCCCGATGATCCTCCCCGTTTCATGGCTCGTACGCCGCATGGCTATTATGATGTCGCAACCATACAGCGAGATTTGCGAAGCGCTGGTTTTGCCGCAACACCGCTGATAGAAACCATTGCCGCAAGGAGCACCGCTGTGTCCGCACGAATTCCCGCACTGGCTTACTGTCAAGGAACGCCGCTACGCAACGAGATCGAAGCGCGCGATAAATCACGGCTCGAACAGGCAACCGATATTGCCGAGAACGCCCTTGCCAAACGCTTCGGGCGCAGGCCGGTCACTGGTAAGATACAGGCTCACGTTATTGAGGTGGAATGGTGATGCGCTTGCATGTGGGAAGTGATAGCGTGAGATGCATTAATTGTTAAATTAAGGATAGGCTACGTACCATGGTACAACTCGACAAAGCCTTACGTGCCTGGGGGACACCCGATTTCAAGGCTGTTCTCAAACAGGAAATTGCGCATGCAGCAGATCAATTGCCACTGCAACAGGGATTATCGTCCGGCAACTATGTGACCGATGATCCGGTTACCGTGATGGTCAACAGTGTTGCCGAGATGGAGAATGTCATCCGCGTGCGGGCCGGAATTTTTTACCAGGGGATACTCGGTGGATGCAGCTGCGCAGATGATCCCACGCCCACCAGTGCAAGCAATGAATATTGTGCAGTGCAGTTGGATATAGACAAAAAAACCGCCGCAACCACAGTTACACTCATATAGTAATGTTCAGCGCTGAGCGCCGTTGAGGGGGCAGATGAAATTTAAAAATGGATTGCTGCTGGTTACAGCGAGCGCGTTGTCGCTGCCGGCCTGCACTACGCAGCAGATGATGAAGGTGGCGCTGGCGAAAGACCCGCAATCTGCGCTGAAAAGCATGGCGGATAGCCGGGTCAATGCTTACAAATATAACCCTGAGTTGATTCTGGCTGACTTGAAAAAAGCCAAAGCAGAGTTTGACCGCCTGATGGGCAATCTGCAAAAGGAGAGCGGCGCAAAATGGGGCAAGCGTGAATCTGGTACCTTGCCCAGCCGCACACGCTATGTGAAATATACCGAGAACTACAAAAACCGTGTGGTGGTGGATTACGACGCAGGCACCATCCTGATTGAGCATCTGGATGAGGACAAGGCCAAAGAAAAATTGCGCAACGCGGCAGTGGCGGCGTTGCTTACACCCAGCGATCCCGGCGCGGTTGATTTGTTCTCGGATAAGGAAATTGCGCTGACCGGCAAGCCTTATTTGCAGGAGCTGGTGGTGGATCAGAACAAGGCCGTGATCACCACGCGTGATGATGTGGAGCGTTATGCCGATTACCTGGTCGCCAATAAATTGCAGCGCCGCAGCATAGATTCCAATGGCATTAGCAAAAATGTAATTTATGTTCAGATGGACATGGTCAATGCGCACATGGACAAACGTGCGTTGCAATATGCGGCGACAGTGCGCAAAAATTCGGATAGTACGCAAGTCAGCCGCAGCCTGATCTATGCCATCATCAAGATCGAGAGTTCATTCAATCCTTACGCCGTTTCCAGCGCGCCTGCCTATGGCATGATGCAACTCGTGCCTTCCAGCGGCGGGCGCGAGGCGTATCGCAAAGCCAAGGGCGAGGATGTAATGCCGAGCAAGGAATATCTATTCGACGCAGGCAACAACATCGAGCTGGGCTCAACCTA
>JAUSKS010000018.1 GCA_030646595.1 Gallionellaceae bacterium
CAAACCCTTGTTGCCAGCGGGTGGCAAGCCGCTGATCGTGTGGCATATTGAAAATCTGGCGCGCGCGGGTATACGCGACATTGTCATTAATCACGCACACCTTGGCCAGCAAATTGCAGCGGCGCTCGGCGACGGTCACCAGTTCAAGGTATGCATTACTTACTCTCCCGAAAATCCCGCGCTGGAAACAGCCGGTGGCATTGCCAACGCGCTGCCGTTGCTGGGTGATGCACCTTTTGCAGTAATCAATAGCGATATTTATTGTGCTTATGATTTTGCGCAGCTTTCTGTGCATGCTGCGACGCTAGCCCAAAGTGGCGATGCCGCGCATTTGGTGCTGGTAAATAATCCAGCCCATCATCCCGACGGTGATTTCAATTTGCACAAGGGCAGGGTAACTGACCACCTACCCAAACTTACTTTCAGCGGCATCGGTATTTATCAGCCCGGTTTATTTACCAGCATTGCCCGTGGCAGCAGCGCGCCGCTGGCACCCTTGCTGCGCGCGCAGATGGCGCATAACAAGGTCAGCGGGGAGCTTTATAACGGACGCTGGGTAGATGTGGGAACGCCCTTGCGTCTGGAACAACTCGACAAGGAATTGCGCCAGCCGCACAATACTGGTCATGTTTAATTCTTCTCTATACCGTAACCGCCGTCAGCGCCTCATCACGCTGATGCAGCGTGGCATTGCCGTCATCCCTACCGCACCGGAAGTATTGCGCAATGGGGATGCACATTATCCTTACCGTTTCGACAGCCACTTCCATTATCTCACCGGCTTCGACGAACCTGAAGCAGTGCTGGTGCTGGTTGCAGGCGCACCCGCGCAGTCCATTTTATTCTGCCGCGAGAAAGATATGGAGCGCGAAATATGGGATGGCTTTCGCTATGGGCCAGCGGCTGCGCGCGAAAAATTCGGCTTCGATGCCGCCTTTCCCATTGCCGAGCTGGACGATAAACTCACCGAGCTGATGGGCAATCAGCCCGCCTTATTTCACCCGCTCGGTAAACATGCGGTGTGGGATGACCGTATCCTGGCATTGCGCGCACGGGTGCAAGCCCAGGTGCGCAGCGGTATCACGGCACCAAACGAGATCCATGATGTGCGCACCTTGCTGGATGAGATGCGTTTGATCAAAGACAAGGATGAGCTCGCTACCCTGCGCCGCGCTGCCGCCATTTCCACCGCCGCACATCAGCGCGCCATGCGTGCTACCCGCCCTGGCAAAATGGAATATGAAATCGAGGCCGAGTTGCTGCACGAATTTCGCAGCCAGGGCGCACAAGCCCCGGCTTACACTTCCATCGTCGCCGGTGGTGCCAATGCCTGCGTGCTACATTACATCAGCAACAACACCCAACTCAAGGATGGCGATTTATTGCTGATAGATGCGGCCTGTGAAATGGACGGCTATGCCACCGACATCACACGCACTTTCCCCATCAATGGAAAATTCAGCGCCGCGCAAAAAGATGTGTATGAAATCGTGCTGGCCGCGCAAGCCACTGCCATTGCCGCCGCGCGTCCCGGTGCACATTGGAATGAACCGCATGATGCTGCGGTGCGTGTGTTGGTGCAGGGATTGATAGACCTCAAGCTGTGCCACGGCAGCGTGGATGCGGTGCTGGAAAGCGGTAGCTATAAACGCTTTTATATGCACCGCACCGGCCATTGGTTGGGCATGGATGTGCATGATGTCGGCAACTACAAACTGGAAGGCAACTGGCGGCTGTTGCAACCCGGCATGGTGCTCACGGTAGAGCCGGGCTGCTATATCCGCCCGGCAGACGATGTGCCGTCCGCATTCTGGAACATTGGTATACGCATCGAAGATGATGTGGCTATCACCACGCAAGGCTGCGAAGTGCTGACTGAGGCTGCGCCCAAAACAGTGGCGGCGATTGAAGCGTTGATGCAGCGGCCATGAACTCGGACAGCAACAAAATAAATAAGGGCAGTGTCTCCTTATTATCAGCTGGAGTTACAATGCGATTATGAATCAGCTTCTAATACCTTGGTCGGATAAACTGGCGCGGAATGAGTCGAAATTCCCGCCGCCATTGCGAAAGCAAGCTGCCCGAAATAACACCCCTGAAAAATTCTTGGAGTTTTTTGCAGGTAGCGGGTTAGTTGCGCAGGGTTTGAATGGTTATTTTCGACCTGCATGGGCTAATGATATTTGTGCAAAGAAGGCGGCGGTTTACACTGCTAATCATGGCGCTGAACATTTTTATCTGGGATCGGTTTCGAATCTTAATGGTGCAGACCTTCCACAAGCGCCGCTTGCTTGGGCTTCATTTCCCTGCCAAGACCTTTCGTTGGCAGGTCTCACTGAAGGGATACATGCGGCTCGAAGCGGGATGGTGTGGGAATGGCTGCGCATCATTGATGAAATGCCCTCTCGTCCTCCTGTTCTTGTCGCGGAAAATGTTGCAGGTTTGGTGTCGGCGGCAGGCGGCAATCATTATCGGGCGTTGCATCAAGCCTTGGTGGGGCGTGGGTATAGGGTAGGCACTATGCTGATTGACGCAGCGAGATGGGTGCCCCAATCGCGCCAACGAGTTTTTGTTGTTGCCATCAGCAAGGAATTTGATATTCCTCCAGAACTCGTCAGCCAATCACCTAACTGGCTTCACCCAGAAACTATTTGCAAGGCTGCGGATGGACTGGAGGCTTGGGTTTGGTGGTCTATGCCGGAACCCACTTTGCGCAAACAAAATCTTTCCGATGTGATCGAATGGGACGCGCCATTTTCCGCTCCCGCAACAGAGGCACGCAACTTGGAATTAATCTCTTCGCGTCACCGGAAAATTCTCGATCAGTTGCCGGATGTAAAACCATTTGCAGCGCCTGGCTATAAGCGGACTCGTGGCGGCAAGCAAGTTCTTGAGCTTCGTTTTGACAATTTATCTGGTTGCCTGAGAACGCCAGAAGGCGGCAGCAGCCGACAAGTTATTGTGATCAAAAAAAATGGTCAGTTGCATAGCCGTTTATTGACCGTGCGCGAAGCAGCGCGTCTCATGGGTGTACCGGACACTTACGTAATACCGGGGAGTTACAACGATGGTTACAAAGCCATGGGCGATGCCGTTGCTGTTCCAGTTGCAGCGTGGCTTGCGAAAAACTTACTCTCCCCTCTTGTGAAAGCCACACATGACGAAAGATGAAATTGCGCAGAAGCTGTCGGCTTTCCGTGATGAAAACAAGATAAATGGCAAAGGCGCGTTGGCAGTTGTTATCCATATCAGCCGCTATGCAAAGGAAAATGGTTTGCCGCTTGATGCTGATGCGCTTATTACGGAAGGTTCTGGCCAAGTGCTCGGACTCGGCAAAGGCGCTGTGCAGCGCATTCTTAATGATTACGCGATTACTCTAATTCTTGCGGAGGAGGGTGGCCGTACGAGCCGTGGCAGCATCGGTATCATGCGCACGTATGTTGCCTTTCTGAATGGACTTCACATTAAAACTTCAGTTCTTGAAGAAATTGAAGCATGGTGGATTGAACGTATCAGAGAACATTTTTCAGCTAAACCGTTCCGGTTGCGTTTCGATTCAGCCAAAAGTTTGCAGTTCATCATTCAAGACTTGCTGGTGCAGGCAAAAAAACGCCAGCAGGAATCGAGTGGCACGATGTACCAGGGTGCCGTGTTGCAACATCTTGTTGGTGCCAAGCTTGAATTGGCCATGCCGAAAATACAAATTTCCCATCACGGCTCTTCAGTGGCAGATGCTGTCGGTGATCGTGCCGGTGACTTTGTAATTGATGACAGCATCATCCACATTACAACCTCGCCGGGTGAGGCGGTCATTCAAAAATGTCAGCGCAACATTGAGGCTGGTACCAAGCCGATTATACTGACCATTGCTGATGGTGTGTCTGTGGCAAATGGGCTTGCCAGAAACGCCGGATTGATTGGACGCATTGACATCATGGACGCCGAACAATTTTTGGCGGCCAATCTTCACGAACTTGCC
This sequence comes from Gallionellaceae bacterium, assembly GCA_030646595.1. GTDB lineage: Bacteria > Pseudomonadota > Gammaproteobacteria > Burkholderiales > Gallionellaceae > Nitrotoga. Next base: position 3,980 of record JAUSKS010000018.1, read on the forward strand.
TTTTTCAAGACTTCAGAACGCCTCACAACGCTGGAGAAACTGGTCGAGACATACAATCGGATTGTTTCGGAAAATGAAACTGATCCGAGCTTGCGTATCGAGATAGGCTGAGACCTGAATCCATCGCAAATTAAAGGAGCCGCAATAGTTTTGCATTAAATGGAAATCGTGAGTTCATTGGAACAAAACACAGCAGGCGCATCGTCATCAGCGCCGGGCCGGGTAAAGGGACTTTCGCCAAGCAAAAAATCGAAACTCTGTTATTGTTAGGTACGGCATGAACACCGACAAACCAAGCCTTGCGCCGCATTATCCATCCCTGCTGACCGACATCAAGCAGCGCATCCAGTCCGCGCAAACGCGGGCGATGCTGGCGGTGAATGCAGAGCTGATCCGCTTGTATTGGGCGATCGGAACTGGCGTCCAGCCTGCCAAGCATCGAGCAGATTGAACGTGAGCTGGGAGAAGAAGCATGAGCACGACATTTACAGAAAAAACATGAGTACTCTTGATATTCAATACGCTTGCGACATCGCCATCATCGGCGGTGGCCCGGTTGGAGCAGCATTGGCGCTGGCCTTGCGCGATAGCGGTTTGCATACTCAGTTGCTGGAAGCGCGCGCGGCCAAACATGTGGCCGACCCACGCGCGCTGGCCCTGTCGTACGGTAGCCGCTTGCTTCTGCAACGCCTGGGCGTGTGGGAAAAACTGACGCCTGTTTCACCTATCAAATTCATTCACGTCTCGCAAAAAAATTCTTTTGGCCGCGCCATGTTGTGTGCCGACGAACTTAATGTCCCCGAACTTGGCTATGTATTGCCTTATCCTGCATTGCAAACCGCATTACAGAACGCCATGCAGAGCAGCCCACTCGATTTTATAAATGACGCGCAGGTTAGCGAGCTGCATAGCACAGCAGAAGGTGCCACGATTATTTACCAGCATGCGGCACAGCAACACACTTTGCATGCTCGGCTGGCAGTGGTGGCTGACGGCGGCAAACTGCTGGAAGCAGCTTACCCGCCTGAGATACGCGATTATGGCCAGAGCGCTGTCATCAGCCATGTCACTTGCACACAGCCTAAACCGGATACGGCTTTCGAGCGCTTTACTGCGCAAGGGCCGGTGGCACTGCTGCCCTATCATGATGGGTATGAGCTGGTGTGGACAGTGGAACATGCCGCCGCGCAGGAAATGCTGCAATGGAGCGATGCGGTTTTTCTGGCGCAACTGCATCAACATTTCGGCGACAGGGTGGGCGAATTTTTAACGCTGGGGAAACGTGCATGTTTTCCTTTACGGCTCAAGTGCGCGTCTGACATCACCTTGCCGCATACCGTATTGCTGGGTAATGCTGCGCAAACCTTGCATCCGGTTGCTGGCCAGGGTTTCAATATGGGATTGCGCGATGCGTGTGAGCTGGCGCAGGAGATTATTAAAGGTACAGCGCAGGGAATAGGTGACGAGACCATGCTGGCTGCTTATCGTCAACGGCGCTGGCTGGATCGCAACGCTGGTATTCGCTTTACTGACGGACTGGCGCGCCTGTTCACCAAAAACCTGCCGCTGCTGGATAGTGCGCGAGGTGCTGCGCTTTCCCTAGTGGATTGTTTGCCGGGAGCAAAAAAATTTGTAGCGAAACGCATGATGTTCGGTGCTAACGGTTAATGACGCAAACAAAAAAATTAGCTATTCTGTTTGCCGATGTCAGCGGCAGCACTGCACTGTATGAAAACCTGGGTGACAAGCGCGCGTTGCATCTGGTAGCCAGATGTCTGGCTATCTTGAGTGACAGCATGACCACTTATCACGGCACATTGATCAAAACCCTGGGCGATGAAATCATGTGTACTTTTCCCAGCGCCGAAACCGCATTCCGCGCCTCCATCAAAATGCAACTGGCATTACAGGCAGACAATAAAAATAGCGAGCATCCTCTTTATATACGCATCGGGTTTCATTACGGTGATGTCATTTGTGATGACAACGACATTTATGGTGACACGGTCAATATTGCAGCACGGGTTGCCTCAATGACGCGCGCCAGCCAGATTATGGCAACCAGGGCTGCAGTAGATATGCTGCCGCCCGTGCTGCACGACAAAGTACGCCAGATAGTACGCGCAGAACTCATCGCTAAACAGGATCAACTGGACATCTTCCAGGTTACTTGGGCACAAGATGATATGCAGAGCACCCGTATAGGCATCCCGGCTTATCGCAAGCCTCATGCAAATAATGCGCAAATGACCTTGAGTTACCGTGATCAATCATGCGTACTGAATGAGCACAATGCCAGCCTGTTCATGGGGCGGGGCGAAAATTGCGAACTGACCATCATCAGCAATTTTGCCTCTCGTCAGCATGCGCGCATGGAATTCCGCAATGGCAATTTCATCCTGACGGATAACAGCACCAATGGGACTTACATCCGTTTTGAAAATAATCAGAGCGTGCACATAAATCATGCCGAGGCGATGTTGAGTGGTGTTGGCACCATCAGTCTGGGCCAGCCGTATGCGGAACACCCCACCGAACTGATAGACTTCACCATTTCATCTAGCTCCGATACGCCTTAAACATGCGCTGGCTCAGTGGCATTTGACGGACTCATCCGGCATGCAGCACAATGGCGCGGGAGACAAATAGCAATGACTGCATCTGAGCAAACCATGAAACTTGCCGTCCTGTTCGCTGACATTAGCGGCAGCGCAGCCCTATATACCCGGCTGGGTGATGAATCGGCGCGACGGCTGGTGACTAATTGCCTGTCCCTCATGGCCCAAAAGGTCACACAATTCCAGGGCACACTGGTCAAAACCATAGGTGATGAAATGCTGTGTACCTTCCCCTCTGCCACCTCTGCGCTGGAAGCGGCGCGAGCCATGCAAATGGCGGTGGAAAATGGTCGCCCAGGTGGTGATCATCCCATGTCCATCCGCATAGGATTTCATTATGGTGATGTTATTTCCAATGAAGCGGATATCTATGGCGATACCGTCAATGTCGCAGCACGCGTGACGGCCATTACCCGTGCACGCCAGATTATGACCACGCGTGCAGCGGTGGATGCCTTGCCTACGGCCTTACACAACCGGGTACGCCCCATCACGCGCGCTGAATTTCGCGGCAAGCAGGAGGCGTTGGATGTTTTTCAGGTTACCTGGGAACAAGATGACACCATGACCACCCGCATAGGCATATTGCAATCGCGCAAGCCCACCGAGGCGCGCAATGAATTACTGTTGCGCTATGGCCAGCAAGTTCTCACGCTCAACGATAAAAACAAGGAAGCCACCATAGGACGTGGCGAAAATTGTCACCTGGTAGTCAATAACAATCTTGCATCGCGCCAGCATGCGCATATCGAACTAAACTTCAACAAATTCGTGCTGGCTGATCACAGCGCCAACGGCACCTTTGTTCGATTCAGTGATGGCCACATTATTCAACTAATCCATCAAGAAATCATCCTGCATGGCTCTGGCACCATCAGCCCCGGGCAGTCCTTCGCAGAAAAGCCCGGTGACCTGATCGAATTTATTATGCAGTAGTTGTCGGGCAGCAAGTTTCCTTACCTCTCAATCATGCCATCCCTGTTTTTTTTATTTTTGTTGCTATCTGCAGGTATGGCGCAGGGTGCGGTCCCGCAATTTTTCCTGCCCAAAACCAGTCTAGACCCGCAAGACCTTGCCATCATCGTAAATGACAACGACCCACTGAGCCGCCAGATTGGCGAGTACTATCAAAAACGCCGCAACATTCCTTTGGCGAACCTGATCCATGTTCGTTTTTCCCCAGGCGCGACGATAATGAGCCAGAAGGAATTTACCCGCATCAAAGCTGAAGTAGACAGAAAATCGCCCAAATCCATCCAGGCTTTTGCCCTGACCTGGGCAGCACCTTATCGGGTGGCGTGCATGTCGATTACTTCAGCTTTTACGTTCGGCTTCAATCAGGAATTTTGCTCGCATCAATGCGGTTCAACCAAAACCAGCCCCTACTTTGACTCTCCCAGCGCGGCCCCCTATACCGACCTGAAAATCCGCCCGACCATGTCCCTGGCCGGACTCAACCTTGATCAGGTCAAAGCCCTGATAGACAGGGGAATAGCCACAGACGGAAGCCATCCTCCGGGTACTGCTTATTTGCTCAAAACAGATGACAAATCGCGCAATGTGCGCTCAACCCGATATCCCGCTGTAATGCAGGAGATGGCAAACCTGGTCGAGGTGCAAGTGGTGGCAAGTAATTTCATAAAGGACAAAGATGACGTGCTGTTTTATTTCACCGGCATGGTAACCGTGCCTCATCTGGATACCTTGAAATTCCTTCCCGGTGCCATTGCCGATCACCTGACTTCCACGGGTGGACAACTCACTGACAGCACTCAAATGAGCAGCCTGCGCTGGCTGGAGGCGGGTGCCACGGGCAGTTATGGCACCGTGGTAGAGCCCTGCAACCACCTGGCCAAATTTCCCAGTCCGGCTGTAGTAATGTACTGGTATCTGGCCGGGAATTCATTAATAGAGGCCTACTGGAAAAGCGTACAGCGGCCCGGCGAAGGAATTTTTATCGGCGAGCCATTGGCCAAACCCTATGGTGGTTTTAACGTATATCAAGACAAAGATGACATCGTGCTGCGCACCCAGGCATTGCCCGCCGGGACATATGGTTTGCTGAGCGCAGATTCCATGGTCGGCCCTTATCGTCGCGAACCTATATCTGTGACTGTACATCCAGGCATGAATGAACTGCATTTCAAAAATCTGGACAAGGCGGTGTATCGGTTGATTCGGCTGTCTTGATAAGTAACAGAAGAAATGATGCTGAGCGTCAAAATCTCGACCAACAATTGAAGTTGTTAATGCTATTCTGTAAGCTTCTAATCCTATGGGCCGGAATATCGGGTGTGTCACAGTGGACCGGGAAACTGGCCCCAAATATGGCGCAGGAGATGGGTGGGTAATCATGAGCAATCGCTTCCTGAGGTGGGCCGGGACTTGGATCGAGGAAAACATCCCTCCCGGTGCCAATCCCGACCTCGAGAGCCACGAGGCGCGGGCAGCGCGGCTAACGAAGAAACTGTTCGCCGAGGCAGCCGCGGCCGGCTTCAAAACCTTCGAGACCGAAGAGGAGAAGGAGCGCGTCCCGCCCCTGGTCATGGCTGCGGTTATGGACAGCACCGACTTCGACATCGATGCCTATGTGCTCAAGTCGCAACTGGCACAGGAGAATGAAGACGGCGACTGAGTCCCGCCGTCCGATTCACTCAGGAGACCCAAAGATGGCTATAATCTATTTTAAGGGTGCCTTAAGCCAGACTAAGGCGCGCGCAAGAATTACGACACGACAATAAGACCCAAACATGTTAAAGCGTATTTTGTGTAAGCAACTTAGTATGGCCGACGATGTATATTTAAAGGTGCCCTTAAAACAGCTTGCTAATCTGCCCTCTTGTCTTGAGGATTTATGACTACTTAAAAAGGAACAGTATGATGAATGCTTATAGTTTAAAACTTGTAGTATCCCTTGTTGCCGCATTGAGTTTGTTGAGCAGTAACGCCGCCTTGGCGGGTCCCAAAAGCGTGACCGTTGGAACTGGTCATTCCCTCGCAGTGAAAAGTGATGGTTCGGTTTGGGGGTGGGGGCTTAACGACGCTGGGCAATTGGGCAGTGCTCCGCAGCCATGGCCTAGCTCCAATATTATTCTCACTCCTGCACAGGTAGACATACCCAACGCGCTGGCTGTTGCTGCACCTTGTTTTACGACCCATGTGTTAAAGGCAGACGGTACGGTATGGGCTTATGGCGATAACGAGATATTTGGGGTATTGGGCAATAACTCTTCATCGGGGTACAGAACCCATATTCCAGTGCAGGTGCTTGTTGGGTCAACCAACACGCCTTTAACCAATGTCGTTGCCATTTCGGCTTTTGCATTTCATGCGCTAGCCTTGAAAAGTGACGGTACGGTGTGGGCTTGGGGACAAGGGTCACAGGGGCAGCTAGGAGATGGCACTGAGACAAATCGTTTTGCTGCAGTGCAGGTGATGGTTTCGGCAAGCACACCCTTAACCAACGCGGTGGCTATCTATACTGGCAATAATATTTCCTACGCAATAAAAGGTGACGGGACAGTTTGGGCTTGGGGGTGGAATGCCAATTTTGCCTTGGGTATCAGTAGTACGACCCCGAATAGTCTATGGGCCGTGCAAGTGCCAGGGTTGGCAGGCATTATCGCGCTTGCTCCTGGTATCCAGCACTATGTAGCCTTAAAGAGCAATGGCACGGTGCTGACCTGGGGCAGAAACACTAACGGGGAACTGGGTGATGGTTCGAAATTGACCGCGACGAGAAGCACACCCACCGTGATCTCTACGCTTTCAGGTATAAAAAAGATTGCTACCCATTGGAATCACACGCTTGCCGTGAAGGATGATGGTACTCTCTGGACTTGGGGCAGAAACGATAGCGGGCAGTTGGGCGATGGAACAACCACGACTCGCACAAGACCGGTAAAGGTGAGTACCCTCAGCGGTGTAGAAGAAATTGCAGTTGGGCCTGATTATTCCTTGGTCATTACGCACGACGACAAGGCTTTTGCTTGGGGAGCTAACGACGATGGGCAGTTAGGCGCTGGTTACGTCAGCACTAGCAGCCTGTTTCCGATTCAGGTACAGGGTATTACGCCTTAAGATACACCATCCGCAACGAGGCCGGGACTTGAAATGGGTTATGGGCATAGCCCTTATTCATGTCCCGACCTCTCCGATCTGAGTTTTCACACAAGACTAACCAGCTTTTACTTTGCAATCAGCTTGGCATATTCAAGTGCCAGCCATTTGGCACCACTGTTCCTGAAATTCACCTGCACACGCGCATCTGCGCCGCTGCTTTCGATGTTGACGATCATGCCCTCGCCAAATTTTGTATGTTGCACTGTCTGGCCAATGCGCCAGCCGGATGTTGTAAAGGGGCGAGGGGTGGGTGGTGTGCTTGCCTGACGCTGCGGCGTAAAAGTATCAAGCTTGCGCGCTGCTACTCTTGGCGTAATCCAGTGCAGCAACTCATCCGGCAGTTCGCGTAAAAAGCTGGACACCAGACTGTAATTCACTTGCCCATGCAACATGCGACTCTGGGCAAAGCTCAGGTACAGCCTGCGCCGCGCGCGCGTAATGGCCACATACATCAAACGGCGCTCTTCATCTAGCCCATCATCCATCTTGCTGTTCTGGTGTGGAAACAGCCCTTCTTCCAGCCCGGTGATAAACACCGTGTGAAACTCCAGCCCCTTGGACGAGTGCACGGTCATCAAGTGCAAGGCATCTTCCGAATCACCGGCCTGATGTTCGCCCGCTTCGAGTGAGGCATGGGCGAGAAACGCGGTCAGGCTGTCGTCTTCATTTTCGTGCACGAACAGCGTGGCGGCATTGATCAACTCATTCAGGTTTTCCAGCCGCTCTTCGGCTTCGCGCCGTTTGGCGCCAGTTTCATTCTGGTAATGCGGAATCAGCCCGCTATGTTGCAACACATGCTCCATAATCTCGGGTAGGGGTAATTCTTTCGTTGCACTGTGCAGTGCTTCGATCAGCGCCACGAAAGTCGTGACCTTGCCGCCAGCACGCGCGGCGGCATCGTACAGGGAAGTATTATTTTGCTTGGCCGCTTCTTGTATTTGTTCCACACTGCGCGCACCAATGCCGCGCGTGGGGAAATTGATGATGCGCAACAACGCGTTGTCATCGCCGTTGTTTTCCATCAGGCGCAGATAGGCCAGGGCATGCTTGATTTCCTGCCGTTCGAAAAAGCGCAGCCCGCCATACACGCGATACGACAACCCGGCGGAAACCAGCGCGTGCTCCAGCACCCGCGATTGCGCATTGGAGCGATACAGCAAAGCCATCTCCGACAAACGCACTCCTTCGCGCTGGAGCTGCTGAATTTCTTCCACGATGAAGCGCGCCTCGTCTGCGTCGGTCGGCGCTTCGTACACGCGTATTGGTTCTCCTTTGTTTTCCGCCGTCCACAGATTTTTGCCTAATCGAGCGCGATTATTTTTGATCAGTGCATTCGCTGCATCAAGTATGTTGCCGTGCGAGCGGTAATTCTGCTCCAGCTTGATCACGCTCTGAATATGGAAGTCGCGCGTCAGTTGCTGCATATTGCCGACATTTGCGCCACGAAAAGCGTAGATGGATTGATCGTCATCGCCCACCGCAAAGATTGAAGATTGCTTTTCACGTTCGCCTCCTCCCCCTCTGGGGGAGGATTGAGGAGAGGGCGTACGACAGTCTCCCGCGCCCGCTAAAAGTTTCAGCCACTGATATTGCAGCTTGTTGGTATCCTGAAATTCATCCACCAATATGTGCTTGAAGCGCGCCTGATAATGTTCACGCAGTGCAGCATTGCGCGATAACAGCTCGTAGCAGCGCAGCAACAGCTCGGAAAAATCCACCACGCCTTCGCGCTGGCACTGCGCATCGTACTCGGCAAAAATTTCCACCTTGCGCCGCGAGTAAGGGTCGTAGACTTCCACCTCGTGTGCGCGCAAACCCTGTTCCTTATTGCTGCTGATGAAGTTCTGTACTTCGCGCGGCGGAAATTTTTCGTCATCCACGTTCATCGCCTTCATCAAGCGCTTGATCGCCGAAAGCTGGTCACCGCTATCCAGAATCTGAAAAGTCTGCGGCAGGTTCGCCTCGCGGTAATGCGCGCGCAACATGCGATTGCACAGCCCGTGAAAGGTGCCCATCCACATGCCGCGCATGTTGATCGGCAACATGGCAGAAAGCCGCGTCAGCATCTCTCTGGCGGCCTTGTTGGTAAAGGTCACGGCGAGGATACCGTGTGGACTGACCACGCCTGTGCTGACCAGATACGCGATGCGTGTGGTCAGCACACGTGTTTTGCCGCTGCCTGCCCCGGCTAATATCAGCGCCGATTGCGGGGGCAGCTCTACTGCAGCACGTTGTTCAGGATTAAGACCGGCAAGCAAGGAAGAATTCATGGTGGGATTATCCCACAGGCCAATTATGTTCCGGTAAGTAACCTGCGCAGATAGCAAAACAAAGGGGGCTAAGCCCCCTCGTTTGTCAAAGTGATGGTTCGATGATTTTTAATTAAATTCCAAAGTTGTGGCGGTGATTTTTCCGCTTGTGTCTTTGTTGCCGCTGCCTTGTACAGCCATGCCGATGGTCACACCCGGTGGGATACTCCCGGTTGTGGTGATCTTGCCTGAGTCGGTATTAAGCATCATGGTGGTGGTACTACTATAGTAAATATTTACCCCACCTACGGTAATATATTTATTGGCAGCATTCATCGCGCCTACTGTTCCTTGAATGTCAACAGTGGTGCCAGTGGACGCTGTGGCGATGGTTAGCGACAAATTTTTGCTGGCCGTGGCATTTTTGCTGTCGGTTACCTTGAGCGTTAAATTAAAAGTCCCCGTTACGGTCGGTGTACCAGAAATTTTGCCGCTGCTCAGCGTTAATCCTGCAGGCAAGCCGGTTACGGTCCAGGTATACGGTGAGGTGCCGCCTGTGGCAGATAATGTTGTTGAGTAAGCCTTGTTAATGGTTCCCGATGGTAAAGACGCGGTGCTAATGCTGAGTGCTCCACCTGTCGCGGCATTGATAGTCAGGCTCAGGCTTTTGCTGGCAACTACACCGTTGCTATCGGTTACTTTGAACTTGCAATTCCCCGCAGTCTTGCTGCGGGGACACCGCTAAAATGAGGGATGGAAGAAGGCCAAGTCAAGAAGAGTAGCCACTGCGCGTGGCAAACTCACTATCACATCGTGTTTCCGG
>JAUSKS010000020.1 GCA_030646595.1 Gallionellaceae bacterium
AGAGGGGAATAAAGTCCCTCTCCTTCTGGGAGAGGGGTTGGGGAGAGGGAGTACCCGTTACTACCCTGCCTCGAAACAGTGTATACATGCAACTGCAGTTTTTAAATGTATATGTTTAAATCAAAATGCTCTAGGATTTCCGCAAAGAGCCATGCATACAGCCCGTAAAAGATTCGGTCAAAACTTTCTGGTGAACGAAGCGATTATCGCTGACATCATCCGCGCAATCCATCCTGTTGTGACCGACCACATGGTAGAAATAGGCCCCGGCCTGGGCGCGCTGACACGGCCCTTGCTAAAAAAGCTCGCGCAACTGCATGTGGTGGAGATAGACCGCGACCTGATTGCCCGCCTGGAAAGAGACCATCCGCCTGATGCCAGCGGCAACAGGCTGGTGATTCACGCCGGAGATGCGCTGCAATTTGACCTGGCACAATTACCCGCACCATTGCGCATTGTCGGTAATCTGCCGTACAACATTTCCTCGCCCTTGCTGTTTCACTTCGCCGCTTATGCCAGCCGCATTCGCGACATGCATTTCATGTTGCAAAACGAAGTGGTGGAACGCATGGTGGCCGCGCCTTCCACGCCTGCCTATGGGCGCTTGTCAGTGATGCTGCAATACCGCTTTCACATGGAAAAATTGTTAGATGTTCCACCGGAATCTTTTCGTCCTGCACCCAAGGTGGATTCGGCCATCGTGCGCATGATTCCGCTGCCTGCAGAGCAAGTGCAGGTGCGTGATGAGAAATTATTTGCGCGGATTGTGGCGGCTGCCTTTGGGCAACGGCGCAAAACCTTGCGCAATACCTTGAAAGCTCATTTGACGGAGGCAGAGTTTAAGCAGGTGGGGATAGATGCGCAGTTACGCGCGGAAAATTTGGGGGTGGAAGAATTTTCCCGGATTGTTAATTTTTTGGATGCCCGATGAGTCGGGCAGGCAATGTGCGGCAGCGTACAGATGCCGAGCGACAGCGGGCGGGATAATGCTGGATTATCGAGTGCAGGATAGCAGTGCTAGCTGACGACAATAGTGGTAGCATCATCGGCCGCAAAGGACAGTGGTTAACCCGCCCAAAATTTTTTGCAACGCTTGGCGTTGTTCTGAAAAGACGTCGTCAGGGAGAGGGTGTGCATGTCCAGAAAATCGGAATTAATTGAGACAATTTCCACGCTCATTGCGCAGCGTCCGGAAGATGTCGCGCGCCGCGCCCTCCAAGTGTGGCAGGCGCTGGCAGCGGAACTCATTCCCGTCATCGGCGAAACGGGTTTTGCTACGCTCTTCGCCCGTAGTCTGTACCGTAACCAAACCCTCTTTCCGTGGCTGGCTTCGACACCTGCGCCGCAACAGCCGCAGGTGTTGCAACATTCTGCGACGCAGTTCACGACATTAAAAGTCGGCCTGCAAACGCGATCTTTTACCGAAGCCACTGCAGCTAACCAGGCTTTGCTTATCACTTTTACCGACATCCTCATCGTATTGATTGGTGAGCCCTTAACCATAGGCATTTTATGTGCTGCCTGGGGCGATGATGCTTCGGAGATAACCAACAAGGAGTTGCCCCATGAGTAAACGAGTGGTCATACGTCGTCTGTCCACCGGTGTCCCTGGTTTAGATGATCTGCTGGGAGGAGGCTTCCCGGAATTTTCATTTAACATTATTGCGGGCACCCCGGGCAGCGGTAAAACTACGCTGGCGCACCAAATAATGTTTTCTCAGATCAAGCACAATCGCCGCGCAATTTACTTCACTGTGTTGGGCGAGCCGGCCTTGAAGATGTTGCGCTACCAGCAGCAATTTTCATTTTTTGAGAGCGATAAAATCGGCGATTCCATCCGCTTCATCAACCTTTCTGAGGACATCGTGAGCGGAGATTTTGCGCGTGTATTGTCGCGCATTGTCAAAGCAGTAGAAGAATATTCTCCGGACCTGGTCTTTGTTGATTCATTCCGTTCCGTGGTCCACACTGTCGGCAGTAAGGAGCAGGAGGGAGGTTCCGATCTGCAACGTTTCGTGCAGCAGCTGGCGATCCATATGACCAGCTGGCAAGCGACGACCTTTCTGATTGGTGAGTATGTAATGCCAGAAACAGATTCAACCCCGGTTTTTACGGTAGCCGATGGCATACTGTGGCTGGCGCAAAATGTGCATCACAATGCCATGGTGCGCAAGATGCAAGTGGTCAAAATTCGCGGCCAGGCCCAGTCACCGGGCTGGCATAGCTTCCGTATCAGTGATGCAGGCATTCAGATTTTTCCGCGCGCCATACTTACTACCCCAACAGAAGAAAAGGAAAACAAGATTGCCCCAGCCGATGTCCGCTTAGCCATGGGAATACCGGGGCTGGATGAAATGCTGGGCGGCGGTTTGCCCGTCGGCTATTCGTTGCTGGTAGTGGGGCCCTCCGGCGCCGGCAAAACCATTCTGGCGACGGAATTTTTGGCCGAAGGCGCGCGCTGTGGCGAACCCGGCGTGATTGCTGCCTTTGAAAAAAGCCCCAGCCAACTGCTGAGCGGCAAACTGGATAAGTTGATCAAAGCGGGAATCGTAGGTGTCATCAATACCCGTTCACTGGATTTATCCATAGACGAAACCTTGCACGACCTGGTCCAGATGATTAATAAAATGCAGGCCAAGCGCGTTGTGCTGGATTCCTTGTCGGGTTTTGAACTGGCGCTGGCACCGGAGTTTAGCGAAGAATTTCGCGCCTCACTGTACCGCATGATCGCGGTATTGACTGGCATGGGCGTGACGGTATTGCTGACCTCGGAACTGGAAGATCGATACACCGATTTACGCTTCAGCCCATTTGGCAGTGCGTTTCTCGCGGATGCCATTATCATGCAGCGCTATATTGAGCTTGAGGGCGAGTTCAAACGCGTGATGGCGGTGGTAAAAGTCCGGAGCAGCAAGCACAGCACGGCGCTGCGATTGTTCACCATCACCAGCAAAGGAATTATCCTCGGTGATCCGCTGGTGCGGTATGAAGGAATACTGTCTGGTCGACCCTTCTCCACGGTATAGGTACTGAGGGGTGTTAGAAGTAAAGCCTGACTAAAACACACGCAGGAGTGCCCTCATGGCACTCGGTTAAGCCCCTGGCAGCGTAAACTCCCTCCCCTTCAAGGGGAGGGCTGGGGTGGGGATGGGGTATAGAGTGCCATGCAATTCAAATATTTACCCCATCCCCATCCTAACCTTCCCCTTGAAGGGGAAGGAATGATTCCGTGCCCTGCGAGAGCTTTTTCACGCTTAACCGAGTGCCATGACAGGAGTACCCTATGAAGATGAACAAACGCTCCACTGATGTTGTTCCCCTCGCGCAAGCGCACCCGCCCGATCTGCCCCCTGAGCTGCTGGCCGATGCCCTTGGCGGGCGAGGGGCCGTGAGCGACAGCACAGCCTCGCCTTCGGCTGATGAAGCTGCCATATCCAGCCGCGAGCAATTAGTAACGGCACGAGAAGGTAGTGCATCTGCGCGTGAAGAAACAGCCGATCAGCGAGATTCGGTCGCGCAAATACGCGAGGAGACCGTGTATCTGCGCGAAGAGGTGAGCTTGTTGCGTGAAAAAATAATTCAGGAAGCCGATACGATAAGAGCCGCACTGGAAAATAATATGGAGCGCTTGCAACAGGCCAACCAGCAGTTGGTCATCGCGACTCTCCAGGCCCAGAGCATGGCTGAAGAAGTACAGAAGGCAAATGATCAAATGGGCCATATGGCACACCATGATGCGTTGACAGACCTGCCTAACCGGACGCTGTTAAAGGAAAGGCTTATGCAGGCCATAGCCTTGACTAAACGGCGCGGCACCACGCTGGCCGTGCTGTTCCTGGACCTGGACAATTTCAAACACATTAACGATTCACTCGGCCACAAAATGGGCGACCAACTATTGCAATCCGTGGCTAAACGCCTGGGTGCTTGTGTGCGCGATTCCGATACGGTCAGTCGGCTGGGCGGCGACGAATTTGTGCTACTGGTTTCGGAAGATATCAATGCGGCAGATATTGTGCTGACAGCTGACAAGATACTCAGCGCGCTGACTACACCACATTCCATTGCCGGGCACGAACTGCATATAACGACCAGCATCGGCATCAGCATTTATCCAGTCGACGCCCAGGATGCGGATACCTTGCTCAAGAATGCCGACAGCGCGATGTATCAAGCCAAGCAAAAAGGGCGCAACAACTATCAGTTCTTCAAAACCGAGATGCACGTCCGTGCGGTGGAGCGGCAAGTCATCGAAACCGATTTGCGCCATGCGTTGGAGCGGCAGCAATTGGTGTTGCATTATCAACCCAAGGTTAATTTGCAAAGCGGCATGATTACCGGGGCTGAGGCCTTGCTGCGCTGGCTGCATCCGGAATGGGGCACGGTGTTACCCGAGCGCTTCGTGCCGATTGCAGAAGAGTGCGGCCTGATTGTGCCAATCGGCCGCTGGGTGTTGCGCGCAGCCTGCGTCGAAGCCAAGCGCTGGCAAGACCAAGGCTTGCAGCCAACCGCAGTCGCCGTGAATATTTCTGCAGTGGAATTTCGCCACAAGGATTTTGTGGCCGGGGTGCATACCATTCTGAGCGAAACCGGGCTGGAGCCGCGCTACCTGCAATTGGAAATTACCGAAAGCGTATTGATGCGCGATGCCGAAGCCAGCACTGCGGTCCTTCAGCAACTTAAAAACATGGGTGTGCAACTGGCGGTAGATGATTTTGGTACTGGCTATTCCAGCTTGAGTTACCTGAAGCAGTTTCCGATTGATGTCCTTAAAATAGACCAGTCATTCGTGCAAGACATTATTTCAGATGAAATACACGATGATGGTTTGCTGGTTAGTGCTGTCATCGCGATGGGGAAGAGCCTCAAACAACGAGTGATTGCCGAAGGAGTGGAAGAACACGTGCAACTGGCTTTCCTCAAGGCGCAGGATTGCGAAGAAGGCCAAGGCTATTTTTTCAGTCGCCCGCTGACGGCGGAGCAGTTTGCTGCATTATTGGTTACTGGCTTGGATGCCAAGGTGCTCAATTGATCCGAGAAAAAGCAGTTAGATTTTTATCCAATGGTGCAAACCCTCTCCCCTAGCCGGCTTCGCCCCCCTCGCTTCGCTCTCCCCAGAGGGAGAGGGGAATAAAGTCCCGGACCCTCGCTACGCTCTTCCTGCAACTGCGTTTTTAGGTTAATCCGCATTATTCAATGCGGGCGGATAATATGGTGCGCCATGCCGCATGAAATGCAAATTGCATGACAAATCGTAACGCATATTGCGCATCAAAATTCCACCATTTCAAAATCATCTTTGCGTGCGCCGCATTCGGGACATATCCAATTGATGGGCACGTCTTCCCAGCGCGTACCGGGGGCGATGCCTTCTTGTGGTGAACCTAGGGCTTCGTCGTAGATCCAGCCGCAAATCAGGCACATGTAAGTTTTATATTCAGGGTTGGAGGTCATGGCGGGTAATTTCAGTTAAAATTGCGTTTTGCCCGCGTATTTTACAATGAACTCTGATGCTTTGTCCGACATCCCGCCTGTAGTCCTATGCTTTGGCGCAACCGATCCCAGTGGAGGAGCAGGGTTGCAGGCCGATATTTTGACCATTGCCAGCATGGGTTGTCATGCATTGTCGGTGGTGACGGCGGTGACTGTGCAGGATACCGGCGGCGTGGATGATGTGTTACCGATTGATGCTGAGTGGGTGGCCGATCAAGCGCGTGCGGTGCTGGAAGACATGCCGGTGATGGCATTCAAGATCGGTCTTTTGGGTAGTGTGGAAAATATTGCGGCGATTGCTGAAGTCATTTCCGATTATCCCGATATTCCCTTGGTGTTTGATCCGGTGCTGGCGTCGGGTCGTGGTGATGAACTGGCCAGTGAAGATATGCTGGATGCCTTGCGCGAGCTGCTTTTGCCACAGACTACCATCTTGACGCCGAACAGCATCGAAGCGCGGCGCTTGATTCAGGATGAGGATAACGATGCGGATAATCCTGATCTGGGTGAATGCGCCAAGCGCATCATGCGCTTGGGTTGTGAATATGTTTTGGTCACCGGCACACATGAACATACGCCCAAGGTGATTAACACTTTGTATGGTGAGCGTGGTGTGGTGCGCAGCGACAGTTGGGTGCGTCTGCCGGGTATTTATCATGGCTCCGGGTGCACACTGGCGTCGGCTATTGCCGCTTTGCTGGCCAATGGGCTGACCATGGAAGAGGCGGTCAAGGAAGCGCAGGAATATACCTGGCAAGCTTTGCAATATGGCTTCCGTCCCGGCATGGGACAGCACATTCCGGATCGTTTATTCTGGGCACGGGATGATGAAGAGGATGCACCCCAAGACCTCATGCATTAAAGGGCTGTATGCAGTGACATCCGACAGCGCGGACAGTGCAGATTTGTTGCAGCGCGTACGCTTGGCATTGGCAGGCGGCGCGCAGGTGCTGCAATACCGCAATAAATCGGCAGCCGCAGCGTTGCGGTTGAAGCAGGCGCTGGCACTGCGCCAGTTGACGCACGAATTTGACGCGACCTTTATCGTCAATGACGATATACAGCTGGCACTGCAAGTACAGGCTGATGGGGTGCATCTGGGTGCGCTGGACGATGATATAAGCACAGCGCGTGAGGTGTTGGGTGGCGACAAGATCATCGGCATCTCTTGTTATAATCGCCTGTCGCTGGCGCGTGATGCGGCGCGGGCGGGCGCGGATTATGTGGCTTTCGGTGCATTTTTTTTCTCGGCTATCAAGCCCGATGCAGTTGTGGCAGAGATTAATTTATTGCAGCAGGCGCGCGCGGAACTGGATTTGCCACTGGTGGCAATAGGCGGCATTACTGTACACAATGGCGCAGCGCTGATAGCAGCGGGTGCGGATGCGCTGGCGGTGATTTCGGCGCTATTTGATGCAGCGGATATCACCGCTGCGGCACAAGATTTTTCAAAACTTTTTATTCAGGATTAGCT
>JAUSKS010000026.1 GCA_030646595.1 Gallionellaceae bacterium
GCAAGGAATGATCGATGGATCGTACCGAACGCTTTTACAAAATTGACCAGATGCTGAACGACAGACAGGTTGTTCCCGCTCAGGATTTTCTGGAAGAGCTTGGCATCTCCCTTGCCACCTTCAAGCGCGATCTGGAATATATGCTTGAGCGGCTCAATGCGCCAGTCGAATGGGATCGGGATGCAGGAGGCTATCGCTTCGTTCACTCCGGCAGGGGCTCGCCCGCTTACGCCCTGCCTGGGCTATGGTTCAACGCCAGCGAGGTTCATGCCTTGTTGTCCATGCAGCACATGCTATCCAATCTGGATGCGGGAATGCTGTCCGGACACATCAAGCCTCTTCAGGCCTGGCTCAAGGCATTCCTCGGCTGTGCCGACCATTCGGCGGAGGAAGTCGAGAAACGGCTGCGCATCGTGCAGGCCACCAAGCGCACCGTATCGTCAAAATACTTCGAGACCATCGCCACCGCCACGCTCAGCCGCCGCCAAATCAAGCTGCGCCATTACAGCCGCCAGACCGGTGAAGAAAGCGAGCGCACCGTTTCCCCGCAACTGCTGACCTACTACCGCGATAACTGGTATCTGGATGCATGGTGCCACCTGCGCAATGACATTCGCCGCTTTGCCATTGACGCCATTCGGCATGTCGAGTTGACCGGCGATAAAGCCAAAGACATATCACAGGCAAAACTGAAAGAGTCCTTGGAAAGCGGCTACGGCATCTTTTCTGGCAATAAGGTCAAATGGGCAAAGCTCAGATTCACTCCGGAACGCGCCAGATGGGTCGCTGCCGAACAATGGCACCCGCAGCAGAAAGGCCGCATCGAACCAGACGGGAGTTATCTGCTGGAAATCCCCTACACCGACGACCGCGAACTGCTGATGGACATTCTCAAACATGGCGCAGATGTCGAGGTGGTTGCGCCAGACACGCTGCGCGGGCGAGCCCAGGATGAGATTGGAAAAATGGCGGTTCGATACACTTCATGAATTTTTTGGCCGACAGGCTGGCAGCCCGGAGAATGTCGGGAACTGAGCTATCCTGGCCGCAAAATGTGAGGCGGACTGGAAGCTCCGGTCACCAGTAATGCTTTACGTTTAATCATAGGCGGCTTTACAATTACACTACTTTTGCTTTACGTTTATCACCATGACCACTGACCTGCGCCGCTCCATTCTCGATGCGATCGCCCATGATGGGGGCAATGTTGCCGCCCGTCTGGCCGCGCAGCATGGTGTGTCGCGCCAGTCCACCAGCGCCTGGCTGGCGAAGCTGAAGCAGGAAGGGTTCATCACTTCTTCCGGTGTGGGGCGCGGTGTGCGCTACCAGTTGGCCGTTCTGGCCAACGTGCAGCACTCGTACGAACGTGCCGGGCTGAGCGAGGATCGGGTGTGGCGCGAATTGGCCGGGCCGCAACTGGCCGACCTGCAGCCCAACGTGCGCGACATCTGGCATTACGCGATAACGGAAATGGTGAACAATGCCATCGATCATTCCGGTTCGGTGCAGGTGGTGGTGGAATTGCTGCGCGATGCGCTGAATACCACGGTGTATGTCGCGGATGAAGGCGAGGGTATCTTTCTCAAGATTCAGCGCGCGCTCCATCTTTATGACCCGCGCGAAGCGATCCTGGAATTGGCCAAGGGCAAGCTGACCACCGATCCGGCGCATCATACGGGCGAGGGGATTTTTTTCTCGTCCAAGGTGATGGACGCCTTCGACATCCGTTCCGGCACGCTGCACTTCATGCATGACGAATGGGGTGCGGATGTGTTGCTGGAGCGCCCGGCCAATGCGCCCGGCACGCTGGTATTGATGCGGTTGGCCAACAACAGCGCGCGCACTTTGCAGGAAGTGTTCAATCTGTTTGCCGCGCCGGAGGAATACACGTTTGCCAGGACCATCGTGCCAGTGAAATTAGCACAGCATGAAGGGGAAAAGCTGGTTTCGCGTTCGCAGGCCAAACGGTTGACCATGCGCTTCGAACGGTTTCAAACCGTCGTGCTGGATTTTGCCGGCGTGGAGGAGATCGGCCAAGCGTTTGCCGATGAAGTGTTCCGTGTATTCCAGCAGGCGCATCCGGCCACAACCTTGTCGCCGATAAATATGACGTCAGCGGTGGAGAATATGTTCAAACGGGTGATGAAGAGATAGGAAAATGCGAATAAGTCGTCGTCCCTTGTCACCCTCGCGACGGCGTGGGGAAGGAGCTAAATACCCCTCCCTTGCGCGTAGCGCGGGGGAGGGGTGGGGTGGGGGCAAGGAACGCCAATTATGGAAACGTCAATAATCAGTGTTTCCATAGATATTATGGGACAGTTGATATTTCATGATCATCTTTGAACCAGCTCATCTGGTGAGCTAGTGGCTCGTTAGAATGAGCTCCCTCTCAACCAACCTGTAAGGAGTTCATCATGGGGGCGATCACAATGACGAATCGCGCAGCCGTCCGCAAGCAGCAACGCGGAATCTCTGAATCCGTGCTGGATTGCCTGTTGGAGTTTGGCAAAATCAGCCACGACAACAGGGGCGGCGAAGTGCTGTATTTTGACAAACGGGCCAGGCAACGCTGCCTGACGGCGATGGGCAAGGAAATGTATCGCAGATTGGATGGCCACTTTGACGCGTATGCCGTTCGAGGGCTGGATGGTGCACTGCTGACCGTCGGGCATCGGCGCAAAAGGATGCACAAGGCTTAAAACGAACATTTATCTTTCGCCAACAGTCGATAAAACATACTCTGCAGACGATGTTGAATATGAGAAATTTCTTGGCGCATACTATTGAAGTTTGCTACTGCCACCACAAATAGTCAGCATCATCGAACCATAAATTTGATTTCAAAAATTAGTTTGGTAGAGGAAATATGAGTCACAAAACAAACCACATATTCACCGATCAAGAAGCTGCCATGGCCTATGCACTCAGCGCGGAAAGAATCTTTGGTAATGACTGCGAGTTTCTGAATGCCAATCCTCACGTCATCCCAATTTTTGTCAGCCAGTTGTTTCAGTCACTGGAGATTTCGATCAAACATGCCGGTATTGCGTCCGGGCTGTTTACCGTAACCGAAACGAGGGATCGTGCAATGCGCTCTGGGCATGGGATAAATGAACTTGCCACGCTCGCAGCCGAGAAACTCGGTGGCGATTCTTTCGCCCCCATTCTAATGGCGCTAACCCATTGCAACGCGGGCACAAACTCAAAAGAGATCATTCAACAAATGATTTCTGGAAAGGCCT
>JAUSKS010000240.1 GCA_030646595.1 Gallionellaceae bacterium
CAAGGCGTCGTTCCCATGGCATTACTGGCCATTCACTCTTTCGCCGACATAGGTATAATTCGCCCTCACGTTTAATCAGCAAGGAAATATCTTGAAACTCTCGTCTCGCGTACAGGCCATCAAGCCCTCCCCCACTCTGGCTGTTACTGCCCGCGCGGCCAAGCTGAAAGCGGAAGGCAAGGACATTATCGGGCTGGGCGCAGGCGAGCCGGATTTTGATACACCGCAGCATATCAAGGACGCGGCCATTGCCGCCATCAACAAAGGCTTTACCAAGTACACCGCAGTCGGCGGCACCCCATCATTGAAACAGGCAGTCATCGCCAAGTTCAAGCGCGACAACGGCTTGGACTACACAGCCAAACAGATTCTGGTTTCCTGCGGTGGTAAGCAGAGTTTCTTTAATCTGGCCTTGGCCGTAATTAATCCAGGCGATGAGGTCGTTATTCCAGCACCTTATTGGGTGTCTTATCCCGATATTGTGATCATTGCTGAAGGCAAGCCAGTCATCGTGCAAGCGGGCATTGAGCAGGGCTTTAAAATAACACCCGCGCAATTGGCGGCGGCAATCACGCGCAAAACCAGGATGGTGGTGATCAATAGCCCAAGCAACCCATCGGGTGCAGTTTACAATCTGGCAGAGTTGCAGGCGCTGGGCGATATATTGCGCAGTCACCCAGACATTCTGATTGCTACTGATGATATGTATGAACACATTGCCTTGCGTGACGAGAAATTCGTCAATATTTTGAATGCCTGTCCCGACTTATATCCGCGTACCATGGTATTGAACGGCGTTTCAAAATCGTATTCCATGACCGGCTGGCGCATCGGCTACGCGGCGGGGCCGGAGCACATCATCACAGCGATGGAGAATGTGCAATCGCAAAGCACTTCCAACCCCACTTCAATTTCGCAGGTGGCGGCAGAGGCTGCACTGAATGGCGATCAGAGCTGCATCACGCCTATGCTGCAAGCATTTCGTGAGCGCCATATTTACATCGTGGATGCGCTGAATAAAATTCCCGGTGTGCGCTGCGTGGCCAGTGGAGGCGCGTTTTATGCCTTCCCCGATATGCGTACTGTTATTAAGACGCTGCACAGCAAAGGCGTGCTTAAAGCGCCAACTGATGTCGCACTGTCTGAATATCTATTGGAGCATGCAGGCGTAGCCGTTGTGCCTGGCTCGGCTTTCGGGAGCGAAGGCTATATCCGGCTTTCTTTTGCAACCTCCATGGACAATCTGAAAAATGCCATCCGCCGCATGGCCCTGGCCTGTGCCTGACCCATAATTTTGACTGTCACTAAAATTTAATTTAAACCTGTATCTATTTACAGGACATTCCGCCATAAATTTGTGTTACTTTTCTCTTGGCTAGGATTTAGTCTAAATCTAGCTGTCACGTATTCAAGTGATTTTTTTGTTATATCTTTGAGGAATCTATCATGAATATCAAATATTTAGCATCAACGATGTCGCTTTCCTTAGCACTGGCAGGTACTGCATCAGCACTTACGCTCACAGAGCAAGTGGGCAAAAATATCTTTTTTGATACTAATTTATCCGAACCGGCAGGCCAAGGCTGCGTCAGCTGCCACGATCCGTCAGCGGGATTTGCCGAGCCGGACAAAAATCTGCCTGTTTCGGAAGGGGTTATTCCCGGTCGTTTTGGTGGTCGCAATTCACCAGCTGCCGCTTATGCCACTTTTACCCCGCTATTCACCTTAAGTGGGGGGGTACGAGGTGGGCAGTTTTGGGATGGTCGTGCAGCTGACCTGACTGCACAAGCCGAAGGACCTTTCCTGAACTCACTGGAAATGAATAACACCAGCAAGGAACAAGTACTGGATAAAATCTATGCTGCTTCTTATGGCAATGATTTCAGGCAAGTATGCGGCACCTACACAGCAACGACGGTGAATACGGTCTACACTTGCATGGCCAGCACCATCGCTGCTTATGAAGGCACCAGCGAGTTGAATAAATTCACCTCGAAATTTGATGCCTACATGGCAGGCACTGCCACGCTGACCGCGCAGGAAGAACAAGGCCGTCAATTGTTCAGCGGAAATGCCAAGTGTGCGCATTGCCATACCGACAGCGGCTCACGCACGGTACCGGCCTTGTTCACAGATTTCAAATATCACAATATTGGTTTGCCCAAAAACACTGAGTTCCCTTTCTCAGCGACCACTCCAACTGATTTAGGCTTGGCGGGCACTACCGGTAACAGCAAGCACAATGGCAAATTCAAAACACCGCATTTGCGCAATATTGCTGAGACTGGGCCATATATGCACAATGGTCTGTTGAAAACACTGAAAGACGTCGTACATTTTTATAACACCCGCGACGTTGCTGGGGCATGGCCAGCACCGGAAGTTCCAGCCACAGTTGAAGGCTCATTCCTGGGTAATTTGGGATTGACTGATGCAGAAGAAGACGCGCTGGTTGCGTTCATGATGACATTCAGCGACCAGTAATTTTTTGTAGTTATTTTATTAAACGGACTCAATTCATTGAGTCCGTTTTTTATGGCCTCGTGTGACTGAATTTTTTGCGCTGTGCTCTGCGCCTGCGCCACTCCCATTTGACTTTCACAACCCAGAGCAAGCGCACGACAAAATAACCAATCACGGCTAGTATTAAAGCCAACAGGGGCAAACCTATCGCCAGCGGTTTACCAAATGAGCTGGCAAAATCCAGCATGGCTGTGTGCCAGTTTGCCCAACTCATTTCCGGCAGCGCAAAATGCATAGAGGGCGCATTGTGCTGTTGCCCAACAATCAGAGTGCCAAGTTTGTATGCCAGCAGGTATAAGGGAGCAATGGTAAAAGGATTGGTATAAAGGGTGGTAAAAAATGCCACCGGCAAATTAACCCGGAACAATATTGCCAATGGCAGTG
>JAUSKS010000036.1 GCA_030646595.1 Gallionellaceae bacterium
TTATCGCACTTGGGGCTGCGACGTAATCGGCATGACCAACATGCCTGAAGCCAAGCTCGCGCGGGAAGCCGAGCTGTGTTACGCCACAGTGGCGATGGTTACCGATTATGATTGCTGGCATCCCGACCATGACGATGTGACTGTGGAGCAGATCGTCAAGGTATTATTGGCAAACGCTGACAAGGCGCGCGGGTTAGTGAAGCAAGTCGCGCCAAAAGTGATTGAAGATGCCCACGGCAAGGACTGTTCCTGTCGTACTGCGCTGGAATATGCCATCATCACCGCGCCAGAGGCGCGCGATGCAGCCAAGGTCGGCCAGTTGGATGCGGTGGCAGGGCGGGTATTGAAGCGGTAGATTCATATTATTCTTGGGAGAAATTTGTAATGTCTATTAAATCCAAAATTCGCACCGTCCCCCATTATCCCAAACAAGGGGTGATGTTTCGGGATATCACCACGCTGTTGAAAGACCCGATTGGGTTTCGAGTCACCATCAATGAATTGGTTAAACGCTATGAGAGTGTAAAAATTGATCGGGTGGCGGGTATTGAGGCACGCGGCTTTATTGTCGGCTCGGCGCTGGCCTATCAACTGGGCCTGGGCTTTGTACCCATACGCAAGCAGGGCAAACTGCCATCAGAAACGATAGGCCACGACTATGAACTGGAATATGGCACTGATCGTATTGAGATGCATGTGGATGCCGTGTCGCAAGGCGATCGAGTGCTGCTGGTGGATGATTTGATTGCGACAGGTGGTACCGCTGGCGCTGCATGCAAACTCATTGAAAGCATGGGCGGCAAAATTGTGGAATGTTGCTTTATCATTGATTTGCCCGATCTTGGAGGGCGTGCCCGCCTGGAAAAGCAGGGACACAAAGTTTTTGCGTTGTGTGAATTTGAGGGAGACTGACGATGTCGTTGGATA
Source organism: Gallionellaceae bacterium (assembly GCA_030646595.1). Classification (GTDB taxonomy): domain Bacteria; phylum Pseudomonadota; class Gammaproteobacteria; order Burkholderiales; family Gallionellaceae; genus Nitrotoga. The sequence continues at coordinate 928 of JAUSKS010000036.1, forward strand.
GTCAGGCAGTCGAGACGCTCAGGTGGAGCAACGGTCGTCTGGAGATGATCGATCAAAGAATATTGCCGACACGGTTTGAATATCTACCTTATGGTTCTGCCTCCGCAGTAGCCGAAGGGATACGCTCCATGGTAGTTCGCGGTGCGCCTGCAATTGGCTGCGCGGCTGCTTATGGTGTGGCGCTGGAATCTCTGGTTCTGCGACAGGCCAGCCGTGAAGCATTTGGTACAGGCATGGAAACCGGATTCAGTATATTGGCGGCCAGCCGTCCGACGGCAGTAAATCTGTTCTGGGCATTGAAGCGAATGCGTGGCGTATGGGAAGCCAACAAGCATCGCACAGTGCAGGAAATCGCCGACCTGTTGCTGGCGGAGGCGCATGAAATTTCAGCCGATGATGTTCGCATTAATCGGGCAATGGGTGCCTACGGCGCAGCCTTGCTGCCAGACGGAGCCAGAGTATTAACGCACTGCAATGCGGGGGCCTTGGCCACAGCCGGACATGGCACTGCTCTGGGTGTAATTCGTTCCGCGGTGGAAGCAGGCAAGCATATTTCAGTTATTGCGGATGAGACCCGGCCTTTCCTGCAAGGCGCACGGCTGACCGCCTGGGAAATGGTGCAGGAAAATATCCCGGTAACTTTAATCACCGATAATATGGCAGGGCATTTAATGAGCCGGGGTGAGATTGATGCCGTGGTGGTTGGCACGGATCGCGTGGCGGCCAATGGCGATGTTGCCAACAAGATAGGTACTTACATGGTGGCCGTACTGGCGCAGCGTCACCACATTCCGTTTTATGTGGCTTGTCCGCTCTCTACTATTGACTTGGCGATTCCTGATGGTGCTGCTATTCCTATCGAGGAACGTGCCGCCGATGAAGTAACGGGATTTAGAGAGAACCAGTGGGCAGCCAAAGGGGTGCGGGTTCGTAATCCCGCTTTTGACGTTACGCCAGCAGAGTTGGTTACTGCGCTGATTACCGAAAAAGGAGTGGTAAATCAACCAAACAGGGTAGATATTGCCCGGCTCTTCATCTAACAGATCAACAATTACCCACTACTTGTAATTTATAATGGATACAATTTTTCTAAACTTATCATTTGCTTAGTGAATGTAGGTGGGTGTAGACTTGCAAAACAATAATAATTCAAATATTGAATTCCCCTTAAATGGCTACTAGCTTGCGCAAGTTGCAGCAAAAATTGCTGCCGGGGAATGCCATTGGGAGCAGAATAGTATTTGTAGAGAGGCCATAAATGCAAGATAAACTGGATGTCCTGTTCGTTAATCCCGATTCTTCTGCCAAGGCATATCAAGGATTGGCCGCGGTTTATTCCGCTATAGAGCCGCCGACATGGTCGTTGCTGCTGGCGGAATCCTGCCGTTCAAAAGGATTTGGGGTCGCAATACTGGATTGCGATGCAGAGAGGCTTACCCTTAAGCAATCGGTACAAAGAGTAGAAGAATTACATCCGCGTCTGATTGTCTTTGTGGTTTACGGGCAAAACCCCAACTCTGGTACCACCAGCATGATAGGTGCATTGGCCATGGCCAAGGCGCTCAAAGAGCACCATCCAGAATTTATGGTTTGTTTCGTTGGATCTCATACCAGCGCGCTGCCTATGGAAGTTCTGGCCTATGATTGTGTGGACATCGTGCTGTTAAATGAAGGGGTGTACGCTCTGCACAATCTTCTAAAGAGTAATCTGGGTGATGATCTGCAACACATCAAAGGCATCGGTTATAAAAAGCGTGGGCCAGCAAATTTCAAAATACCCACCCTTAATCCGCCACAGGGTGTAGTGCCGCAGGATTGTATGGATCAGGATTTGCCAGGTTATGCCTGGGATCTTCTGCCTTATCGGGAAAAACCATTAGACCTTTACCGCGCGCACTTCTGGCATGCCGAATTTGATCATGGCAAGCGTACGCCTTTTGCAGCTATTTACACCTCTCTAGGGTGCAATTTTGGCTGTGATTTTTGCATGATCAACATCGTCAATCGTGTTGATAATAGCGAAGGAATCAATGCCGCAGATTCACGCGGGATGCGCTTCTGGAGCCCTGAGTGGGTTAGTCGTGAAATGCGCAAGCTGGCTAATATGGGCGTACGTACTTTACGGATCAGCGATGAAATGTTTTTTCTAAACCGGAAATATTACACGCCGATATTGCAACAGGCCATAGATCAGGATTTCGGTTTCAATATGTGGACCTATTCGCGTATTGATACAGTACGCAGAGACGCACTGGATTTGTTTAAACGCGCCGGCGTTAACTGGCTTGCGCTGGGTGTGGAAGCAGGCAATCAATTGGTTCGACAAGAAGTATCCAAAGGTTCTTTCCAGGAGGTTAACATTCGCGAAGTTTGCAAGACGATTAACGACTCCGATATCAAAATCATCAGCAATTACATATTTGGATTTCCGGAAGATACCATGGAGACCATGCAAGAAACTTTGGAGCTTGCGATGGAACTCAATACCGAGATGGCAAACATGTATCCTTGTCAGGCATTGCCTGGCAGCCCGATGCATAAGCTGGCCAAGAAAAACGGCTGGGCCTTACCTGATTCATATGAAGGCTATGCTTTCCTGTCATATGAAAGCCAGCCCCTGCCTACCAAGTATGTGAGTTCGGCAGATGTTTTGAGATTCCGTGATGAAGCCTGGCAAAAATATTTTACCAATCCAATATATCTTGAGCTGGTGTCAAGGGAATTTGGTGAACAGGAGCGGAAGAATATTGAGGATATGGCAAGTATCCGGCTTAAAAGAAAACTGTTGGGAGACTAAGTAAGATGATCGTTACCCGCACCCCATTCCGCATATCTTTTTTTGGCGGAGGGACAGATTACCCAACGTGGTTTCAGGAGCACGGTGGAGTTGTTGTCGCTACCACGATAGACAAATATTGCTACATCAGTTGCCGTTATTTGCCGCCGTTCTTTGAACATAAATACCGGATCGTATATTCCAAAATAGAAAATGTAGTGGACATCGCTGAAATACAGCATCCTGCTGTGCGTGCGGTGCTGCAATATATGGATTGTAAGGAAGGGTTGGAGGTTCACCATGACGGTGATCTGCCCGCTCGATCCGGGCTGGGTTCCAGTTCATCATTCACAGTCGGATTGCTGAACGCCTTGAAGGCGCTCGATGGCAATTATATCTCGCATGAGGATTTGGCCAAGCAAGCCATCCATATCGAGCAGAATATAATCAAGGAAAATGTTGGCTCGCAGGATCAGATTTCCGCAGCCTATGGCGGCTTTAACCGCATAGAGTTTCTCCGCGATGGAGAATTTCGGGTGAGCCCTGTTATATTGCGCAAAGACCGGCTGGAAGAATTTCAGGGCAGTTTGATGCTGTTTTTCACCGGATTTTCCCGGATTGCTTCAGAAATTGCCAAGTCGCAAATAGATAATATGAGTCAGCGCAAGAAGGAGCTGATGAGAATGCGGGAAATGGCCGATGAGGCTATTTCAATTTTGCAAGGGAAAAACGCTCTCGACGAATTTGGCCATCTGCTGGATCAAGGATGGCAATACAAAAAAAATCTTTCTGACAAGGTGAGTACAACAGAAATTGACCAGATATATACCGCCGCGCGCGAAGCGGGTGCCCTTGGAGGCAAGCTGATTGGCGCCGGAGGCGGCGGTTTCATGTTGTTCTTTGTCAGGCCGGAAGACCAGGCTCGCGTGCGTGAACGGCTGCATAAATTGATTCATGTGCCATTCAAATTTGAAAATTCAGGGAGCCGGGTGGTGCTGTATCAGCCGAATGGTTTGTAATCCATGGCAGATACGCTAAGCAAGAATTCTCGTATTTATGTGGCAGGGCATCGCGGTCTGATAGGCTCGGCCTTGCTGCGACGCTTCAAGGCAGATGGGTATGTAAACCTGATTACACGTGATCATGCATCGCTGGATTTAGCTGATGCGGGGCAAGCTGCATTATTTTTTAAGGAGCAACAGCCGGAAATTGTAGTGCTGGCTGCCGGCAAGGTAGGTGGCATTGTTGAGAACAAGATCCACCCCGCCGATTTTATTTCCCGCAATCTTGCAATTCAGCTGAATGTAATACGCTCAGCGCATCTTGCTGGTGTGCAGCGATTGATTTTTTTCGGATCATCCTGCATGTACCCGAGAGAATGCGCGCAACCCATGGCAGAAAATATGCTGTTGACTGGGCAGCCTGAGCCGACCAGCATGGCTTATGCCATTGCCAAGCTGGCGGGCCTGCAGATGTGTCTGGCTTATAACCAGCAATATGGATACAGCCGTTTTGTGCCAGTGATACCCAACAGTGTGTATGGAATTAATGATAATTTTGACCCAGCCTCTGGTCATGTACTATCCGCGCTAATCAATCGTTTTCATGATGCCAAAGTGTCCGGTGCTGCTCAGGTAACGCTTTGGGGTACCGGTTCTCCTCGTCGGGAATTCCTGTATTCTGATGACTTAGCCAGCGCCTGCCTGGCATTGCTGCATACTGATCTGCAAAAGGTTGAATTACCTGTCAACATTGGCCCTGGCCAAGATATTTCTATCAAGGAACTGGCGGAGCTGGTAGCAGGTATAGTGGGATATGAAGGGGATATTGCATGGGACAGCAGCAAGCCAGATGGAACACCCCGAAAATTGCTGGATAGCACCCGCATGAAGGCGATAGGCTGGCAGGCCAAGACAGCGCTGCGGGATGGCATACAGCAAACTTATAACTGGTATTTGAACCACAAGGCCCAGATCATATGAACGCAAATCAGTTGGATGTAGCGGTGGACGAACAGCTAAGCAATAAAGCACGCTGGGTGTGGGAAGAAACGCTGAAATTGCATAGGCGCGCCCAGGAAACACGAGTTGCTTCTTCTTTGTCGCCAATCGAAATTTTTGTTGTTCTTTATTACGGCGGCTTCCTGCGGCAAGATCCGCGCAACCCCCGTTGGGATGGCCGGGATCGCTGCATTATCAGTAAAGGCCATGGCTCGCTGTGCATGTATCCCATCCTGGCCGATCTGGGTTATTTCCCGATGGATGAGTTGGAAAAAGTCTGTCAGGAAGGTAGCTTTCTGGGAGGCATTCCCGACCCGGTGATTCCGGGATATGAGACGATTAATGGTTCGCTGGGACATGGCGCAGGTGTGGGGGCGGGCATGGCCTTGGCGCTCAAGCGGCGCGGAACGGATCAAACTGTCTATGTCGTAACGGGAGACGGTGAGTTGCATGAGGGTGCCAATTGGGAAGCATTCATGTTTGCTGCGCAACACCGTTTGGATAATCTGGTGGTCATTGTGGACAATAATCAAATCTGCATGTTAGGCCCAACTGACGAAATTGTATCGCATAGCGATTTGGCAAAAAAATTCCAGGCTTTTGGCTGGGGCGTGAGAGGGGTCAGTGATGGGCACTCAGTAGTGGCCTTAAGTGAAGCACTGCTTGAGTGTCAGCGCGATGAATCAGGCAAGCCGCAGGCCATCATTGCTAACACCCGCAAAGGGAACCGGGTGCCGGGACTGGAGAACGCGCCCTTGTCACATGTGACTGCGATCAAGCTGGATTTGATCGACCAATTGCTGGGAGAAGGCCAATGAGCACGATGCAGCCGCCCCAAGTGAGAGCCATGCGCGACACCCTGCTTTTGTCGCTGTATCAGGCGATGTTGCAGGATGATGATATTTTCTTTGTTACCGCTGATTTTGGCTCCCCGGTATTGGACAAAATTCGTGCTGATTGCCCCAAGCGATTTATCAATGTAGGCATTGCGGAACAAAACCTGATCAATGTTTCAGCCGGTCTGGCGCTGGAAGGATTCAAGGTTTTTGCATATGCCATTGCGCCGTTTATTACCATGCGTTGTTATGAGCAAATCCGCGTCAATCTTGCGCTGCTGTCGAAAGTGCGTTCAATCAATGTGAATCTGATAGGAGTGGGTGCCGGATACAGCTATGTTGTTTCCGGCCCGACCCACCAATGCTACGAAGACCTGACCGTAATTCGGGCGCTGCCCAATATGCGGATATTTTCGCCTGCTGATCAGGTCGTGGCGGCGTCCCTGCCGGCCAAATGCCTGGCCAGCAATGGCCCCAAGTATTTGCGTCTCGACGCACAGGTGCTGCCGGTTTTATACGGAGCAGCTGCTCCCGATTTCGATTTAGGCTTTTATGAGCACAAACAGGGCGAAAAAGTTTGTCTGCTGGCCACTGGCTATATGGTACATACCGCGCTGAAAGTGGCGGATAAACTCGCTGCTTCCGGCGTATCTGTTGGCGTGATCGACCTCTTCGATCTATGCAGTTTTTCAGAAGATCAGTTGCAGTCCATGCTGGCCTCTTATCAGGGCGTGGTTACCATGGAAGAAGGCTTCCGCGGGCGCGGCGGCATGGATGCCATGATGTTTGACTATATTGCCCGCCGTGGCATGGATATCCGCATGCTCAATATTGGTGTTGAGGGTGAATATCACTTTGAGTTGGGCGAAAGAAATGTTCTGCATGAAAAAGTAGGAATAGGCGTAGCCGCAGTCACTGAAAAAGTAGGCAGGTTCATGCGTGCACTGCCTGAATTGAAATCAGATTTATTAATGTCAACAAAGAAGTTAACGGTAAAGCTATGAAATTTCCCTTGATGCGAAACAATATCCTGCGCGAAGACCTGGATGCAGTAATCGAACATTTAAAGCAGAACGATCCTATCCTGACTCATGGTGCCAATGTCAGGGCCTTCGAAGCGGAATGGTCGGAATGGTTGGGTGTGAAATACAGTGTGTTTGTCAATTCCGGCGCATCAGCGAATTTGTTGACCATGGCCATACTCAAGATCCGCCATCCAGAGGGGGGCGAAGTGATCACGCCGCCGCTGGCCTGGGTTTCCGACGTCGCATCGGTATTGCAAAATGGTTTTTCTCCGGTGTTTGCAGATATTGATCCACGCACCCTGGCGATGGACCCCGCCCAGATTCTGAAAAAAATCACCTCCAAAACAAGGGCGGTATTCCTCACTCATGTGCAAGGTTTTGACGGCCTGACTGATGAACTGGTAGACGAATTAAAGCGCCGCAATATCCCGCTGATTGAAGATGTCTGTGAATCGCACGGCGCTACCCACAACGGCCAGCGACTGGGTAGCGTGGGCTGGATATCCAATTTCTCCTATTACTACGCGCACCATATGAGCACTATCGAAGGCGGCATGGTGTGTACTAATGACGCGGAGGTCTACCAGCAGGTGCGCATGTTGCGTTCACATGGCATGGTGCGGGAAGCCAGTGATCCCGCTGTGCGCGCAGCCTACCAGGCAGCAAACCCTGAGTTGAATCCAGATTTCATTTTTGCCTTTCCTGCCTACAATACTCGCAATACCGAGATTGGCGGCATCATGGGACGCAGTCAGCTTAAACGTCTGGATCAGATTGTGCAGCGCCGCACTGAAAACCTGCTGCGTTTCTTGAAGCAGATCGACCCGACCAAGTATCGAACCGACTTCAAGCTGGAAGGCTCCAGTAACTATGCCTTTAATCTTGTTCTGCAGAAGCCGGATGATGATCTGGTACAGCGCCTCATGCAGAAAATGCGCGAGTCTGGCGTAGAGTTTCGCAGAGGCAGTGCAGGCGGGGGCAATCAGATACGCCAGCCCTATTTAAAAGGTATTGTGCCGGATGGACACCATCACCAGTTCCCCGAAACAGAACACGTCCATTTCTATGGCTTCTATATTGGCAATTTCCCTGATTTGCTAGATGATGAAATTGACGAACTCTGCGCAATTGTAAACTCAGCTTGAAGTAAGTGTAGTGACTGTCAACAACGAATGATTTTTTAATAAGGAAAAGGAACGCAATGAGCTACAACATCCTCGTTACTGGCGGTGCCGGTTACCTTGGTTCCACCATGGTTCCAGACCTGCTTAATGCTGGTCACAAAGTGACAGTGCTGGATAATTTCATGTTCAAACAAACCAGCCTTAATCATGTTTGTAACAATCCAAATTTTTCCGTGGTCAAAGGCGATATTCGTATCGAGAGCGTGATGGCACCGCTGCTTAAAAAGGCTGATATTGTTATTCCATTGGCGGCCTTGGTCGGCGCTCCTTTGTGCAACCTCGATCCAATAGGTGCAACAACAGTTAACCACGATGCAATTTCACTGATGATCAAGCTGTTGTCCAAGCAGCAAATCGTACTCATGCCGACTACCAATAGCGCTTACGGTACTGGCGACGCGAATAATTTCTGTACTGAAGAATCCCCGCTGCGCCCTATCTCTCAATATGCCATCGAAAAAGTGGGCATCGAAAAAGAATTGATGCAACGGGAAAATGCAATCAGCTTCCGCCTTGCCACCGTGTTTGGCATGTCCCCACGCATGCGGATTGATTTGCTTGTGAATGATTTTACTTATCGCGCTGTTAATGATCGGTTTGTCGTTCTGTTTGAGGGCCATTTCAAGCGTAATTATGTGCATGTACGCGATGTCTCGCGTGTTTTTCAGCATGCCATTGTCAATTTCGACAAGATGAAAGGGGAGATTTATAACGTCGGCCTTTCTGAGGCAAACGTGTCCAAGCAAGAACTCTGCGAAGCCATACACAAGCAACTGCCGGAATTTCTTTTTCTGGAGGCACCAGTAGGTAAAGACCCCGACCAGCGCAACTACATTGTGTCGAATGAAAAAATAGAGGCAACAGGCTACAAAACGACTATGTCGCTGGATGCCGGCATAGCAGAGCTGATCAAGGGCTATACCATGATCAAAAACACACGCTACGGGAATGTGTAAGGTATTCCCCTTCGGGATAAACAGGAAGGGGAAAATGAAATGGCGCAGGCAGTTGATTACCTGATCGTAGGCGGCGGTATTGTTGGCTTGACGGTTGCCCGTGAGTTGCGCAAGCGCTATCCAGCAGCGAGCATTGCTTTGCTGGAAAAAGAAGCAGCCCTGGGGAAGCATGCTAGCGGACGCAATAGCGGTGTGCTGCATAGCGGTATTTATTACGATAGCAGTACCTTGAAAGCCAAGGTTTGTGCGGAAGGGGCGCGCCGCATGAAGGCATTCGCGGCAGAACATGACATTAACTGCCAGCACTCGGGCAAGGTCATTGTCGCCACCTCAGCGCAGGATTTGCCGGTGCTGGAACGTCTGCTTAAGAATGCGCAAGCGAATGGCATACGAGCAGAACGCTTGGATGAGCAAGGTATCCACCAGATTGAGCCGCATGCCGGGGTCTATCAGCAAGGTATCTATTGTCCGGACACCGCTGTGATTGATAGCAAGGCGGTGTTATTGAAGTTGAGAGAGCTGCTGACTGCCACTGGAGTGGAAATATTTTTACACGCTGCTGTGGATTCCATCGATGTAGCAGCGCGCAAGATAATTACGCCTGCTGGCGAATTCAGTTATGGCTACCTGTTCAACTGTGCCGGCGCCTCTGCTGACAAAGTGGCCAAGCATTATGGCTTGGGTCTGGATTACACCCTGGTGCCTTTCAAAGGCATTTACTTCAAACTGCGTCCGGAGCGCGCGCATCTGGTACGCGCCAACATCTACCCTGTTCCTGATATCAACCAGCCTTTTCTGGGCGTGCATTTGACCCGTGTGGCCAGTGGCGACGTATACGCAGGCCCGACCGCAATACCTGCGCTGGGCAGGGAGAATTATGGCATTCTACAGGGGGCCAGGTTGGCCGAATCGCTACGAGTTGGTTTTGAAATTTCCAGGATGTATTTGGCCAACCATCAGAATTTCCGTCGCCTGGTGCACACCGAACTGGGTAAGTATCGCAAGAAAAATTTCTTTGCCGCAGTGCGTAAATTGATGCCGGAATTGACTTACGATGATCTTGTTGCCAGCGATAAAGCAGGTATACGTCCGCAACTGATTAACATTCGTGAAAAGAAATTGGAGATGGATTACGTCATCGAAAAATCTGCTGATTCGCTGCACGTGTTGAACGCAATTTCACCGGCATTCACCAGCTCGTTGGCTTTCGCCGAATGGATTGTGGATCAGTCCAGCATTGCTTAATTTCATGGCTGAACACAAAAAGGCCGGGGATGAGGATTTGCCAATTGAAGTGGTTAACAGGCGCATAGTCTGTGAAAACACTAAATTCCTGGTTTATTTTGATCATGTAATTGACCAGGCAGGGGGCGAGGTAAGAGATTACCTCGTGGTTGCCCCCAAAAACCCGGGGGAAAATCTTGTTACTGGGGTGGCCATTTTACCCATTGTCGATGGACAAATCGGGTTGATACGGATTTACCGTCCGGCAATACGCAGTTATTCTTGGGAAATTCCGCATGGCTTTGTGGAGGAGGGTGAGAGTGATCATTCATCAGCGTCGAGAGAGCTGCTGGAAGAAACCGGGCTGACTGTTGCAGCGGAGTGTCTTTCTTCCTTGGGCTACATTACGCCAGATAGCGGAGTGTTGGCGGCGCGGGTGCATCTGTTTCTTGCCGAGGCTTGTTACCCATCACAGCAAGCTCAACCTGAAATAGGTCTGCGGGAATTTCGCTTTTTTCCTGTTGCGGTAGTGGAGGAAATGATCACCCATTCCGATATACAAGACACATTCACGCTGGCTGCATGGTGCAAGTATCAGTTGCTGCAAAATACGCAGCAAATTAGATAGGCAGAACATCAGATGAATATAGCTGCTAGTGTCATAAGTTCCAGCGCACTTCGCCTGGCTGATAAATATCGTCAGAGCTTGTTGTGCTTGCTGGTGTTAAGCGGAATTTTTGGTGCCATCATGGGCGTTTCGACTGCCACCTGGCAGCATCCAATCGAAACCGCCCAGGTTCTAATGGGATGGGTTTCTTATGATCATTCCTCTTTGCCGTATGCATATCATGTATCTCTCTTTTCGCTGTTAAATTACATTGCGTGGTTTCTGCTGGCAGTAAGCAACTCGGAAGTTTCAAGCTCGATTCTGCTGTCAGCCATGATAGGAATCATGGCGATGCAGACAGTGGCTATGGCCGCATTTTTAATTGTGCGCAATGTCTATGTTGCAATGCTCATTACCTCCTTTTTAACAGCATTGAATTTTTTTGGCGTGGGGATCAGTTACCCGATAATTTTCATGGGGACTGAACATTCATATGGCAGGGCGGGCTTGTATTTTGTTGTGTATGCCATGTTGATGTTCGCTTTTTCAAAGCACCGCACAGGATTTTTGATGTGTGGACTTGCCATCGGCATACATCCAACATGGGGATTATGGCTTAACGCCTGCCTGTTTGTGGCTTTTGCGGCGCAGTATGTGAGGTTCAAGTCACTGCTCGATAAAAAAATATTGTGCTGTACCTGGCCGGACTAGGCATACCCCTGCTGATATTTGCATGGCAAAAAATGCATTATCCGATAGCCTATGAAAATACCTGGGCTGATCCCGATACAGCCAGAGATATTTTTCTGAACTACACCCGATATTGGGATTATCACCGTCAAAAATTTGATAAGCTGCCAGTATTGGAGGGCGGGTTTTTATATGCTTTCGTAACACTCTGCATTGCCATATGGTTTGCATACCGCAATAAAACACAAAATATTCCAAGAGGAGAGTTGTTGTTTTATGCAATGGTGATTGCTTCAACTCTTTTATCGTGGCCCTTGGTATTTATCCCATCCTGGTTTGACCCAGCCATGTTTCCGGATTTCCTTGTTATCCTGATGCCCGGGCGCTTCATCAACATATCAATATTGCTCTGTACGCCATTATTGGTAGCTATTTTATGCCGGCATAAAAGCTGGTTTACTCCGGTTCGTTATGTTGTGGCTATGCTCATTTTTTATATGGTGACTATAACGCGATACGGCAATGGATATGCAGCATTATTCCAATTCTTCATCGATATAGAATTATTGGTCATTTGCACAGCAGGAATTATCGGAGCAGGCCAATATATTCAGCGGCGACCCATTCCCCTTCCTCCGAATATATCTTTGCAAATTAAAGCCTGGGCCAGCGTAGGCGTAATACTGCTGCTTTATTTGTCGCCAGTTTTTCTGGCCTATGAATTATCTACAGTCAGAAAAAGGAATTTTGCTCAGGTTAAAGTTCCGCCCAACATTGAAGGCTCCATATTGACTACCATGGAGCACTATCTGGTACAGGCCGAAACCCGGGTCAGTTCCATTACACCGCATATAGACGGTTATTCATATATAGGGAATCCCGCCATTTTATTAGCGCTGGACCGGTTTACTTCAGACCTTTACGGTATTTCCCTGGCTGTGCCCCCGGCACCGCATCTGTCCCTGCATTACAGTGTGATTGGCACAAATGATTACCAGAAGCTGTGGCAATCCAGAACCTGTGAAGAGTGGGAGAAGCTGGCCAGTAAGTATCATTTTGGCTTGATATTGGTTGCGCCGTATATGCCTCTTCGTCTTCCCAGAGTTGATGCTGATCCCAAATGGAATAAATACCGCCCCACATGTGCTGGATGAGCCCCCACAGGATTCGTCTGTTAAAATCGGTCACTGTTGCAACAAGCAATTACCGAGGGTAAAAAAGTTCTCGCAGATAGTGCTGCCAGATCGCTCGCTCAATTGAAAGAAATTCTTGCAAACGAAGTTGACAGCAAAACAAGCCACAAAATTATTCCTTCCCCTTCAAGGGGAAGGTCAGGATGGGGATGGGGTAAAGGTTTGAATTGCATGGCGCTCAGTACCCATCCCCACCACAGCCCTCCCCTTGGAGGGGAGGGAGTTTATGTCGCCAGCGGCTAACCGTGCCATGAGGGTCAGGGTCTTGAACATTAACATTAACAGATGACCGACTGAGCAAATTTTCCCCTGCGCCTTCTTCCCGCACTGATATGGTTGCTCAATGCATCCACCTATACCAAAATTTCATGAAGCCAAGGCCCTCTCAATGATGTCGCGGGTTTTTAGAATTGTCCGGTTTTGTAGCACATGAATTGTCCGCTTTTTTTGCCTTGGATGGGAAGCAGCGTAGGGCGTAGCCCGAAGCAGCTTCCCATCCAAGGTGGCACGCTTGGCGGACGGTTCAAGCGGCCTTTTTCAATTGCTGGGTCTGTATCTTCCCTTCCCGGTTGTAGTCGGCCAACTTGCGCGGCCCATGGAACACTGCAAGATTGCCATCTGCATAGCAATGCACCCGTACCTTGGCCTTCACGTAATGGCAGCGATGGCGATCCGCCGGTATCTGCAAGATCATCCCCTCGAACCTCACGCAGTTATCCGCACTGACTGTGCGTTCGTGCTGCTCACACAGGATGTCGTCGAGATTGCCGCCGATCCACGGCACGAAGGCGGTACCTTGTTCCTGCGCAGGACAAGCAAACTCGGCGTTGAAGGCCGGTATATAAATTTCCCGCAGGTATCGGTTGGCGCTGGCCATGTCAGTGATGCCTGCCGCTGCCAATTCGTTGGGTAGCCGTCCTTGATGCGTTCCGAATGCGCGCTCAGATCGCCCTCTTGCTTCCGGCGAATAGGCCGCGATCATCTCGATACCCAGGTGTCGTAAGGCACGACCGAACTGGGTGGGGTTGTCCTTGTCGACTTTGCCGCCTGCTTCAGGCGTATGCCAGTAATGGCTGCCCCGGTCGCTGTAGAATGAACTGAACAGACCGTGTGCCGCAATCACGTCATGCACCCCTTGGAAGCTGCTGGCCGTGCCTTCTTCTTCGACGAAGAACATGGAGTAGTGTTCGCTGGTGGCGTCATCCAGGGTGTTGATCAAGTCCCACATCTGCCCGACGACCCATTCGTGGGTGCTGCCGTCTTGGTGGATCATCATGCCTGGCAGGGCGGATCGTTCACGGCGCTTTCGATGCGTGCCACGTTTCGCAGTCGCAGGAACGAGCTCCGCTTTTTGCAGATGCTTTTTTATCCATGTATAGCTGCGTGTTCCACCGGTGCGTTGATACCAGCTATGGAAGTGTTTGACGTTCCAGCCCAGGTATTGACGCTGATATTCACCGGTCATTGCCATCACTTCATCTACCGGCGCTTGGCGGTTTGAGGTGTGTTCCAGCCGTCGATCAATTAATCCTTCCAGTCCGTCTGCTTCGTAGCTCACCCTATAGCGGCGGAAACTGCGTTCACATACGCCCAATATTCGAGCTGCTTCGGCTTGCGTCAGCCGTCCTTTGTTCCATCCTTCATACGCTTCTTCAAATCGCATCTTTCGTATCTCCTGTAGCACTTGTGTCGGCTTCATTTCGCCCCCCCAGGGCAATATGACAACCGGACAGATTGCGCGCTACAAAACCGGACAGATCAAAAGCTCGCAACACTGTAATTATTTTTTAGTTGTACAAAAATTAAATTTTGTGGTGCAATCCTGGAAAGTAGAGTTGGCAAGCTAAAGGCATGCCATCACAATAATCAAAACGGGGAGAGCAAAGTTATGGCATCACAACATACCAAGCCCACGAGTGGGCCTAGCGGTTTAACTGCGCTTGTTTTCACTACCTTACTTACCTTCTCCTCTGTTGGCCTTGCTGCAGAGCGCTTCGAAACCCCGGTCGGCCTCAGCGTCAATCCAGCAGGTGCAGCCAACTTCACTATCCCCATCGAAGCTCCACCGGGCACCGCTGGCATGGCGCCTTCCCTTTCGCTTAACTACTCCAGCCAAGGCAACAATGGCATGCTCGGCATGGGTTGGACATTGAGTGGCTTATCTGCAATCTATCGCTGTGGCCGCACCTTGATACAAGATGGCGTGCTAGACACCATCAACTATAATGCCAATGACAAATACTGCATGGATGGACAACGGTTGGTGCCGGTAACCGCAACGGCATCTCCACCAGCAGGCTGCACTACCAGCACCGAATATCGCACCGAACGCGAAAGTTTTACCCGAGTAGTTTCCTGCGGTACAGCGGGCAGTGGACCGGCTTATTTTGTAGTGTCGACCAAGGCCGGACAAATCATCGAATTTGGCAACACCACCGATTCCCGTATTGAAGCCCAAGGCAAGACCGATGTACGCGCTTGGGCAGTCAACAAGATTTCGGACACGATCGGTAACTACCTCACTATCAGCTACACCGAAGACAACACCAATGGTGACTATCGCCCCAGCCGAATTGATTACACCGGCAATACTGCTGCAGGGCTTGTCCCTTACAATTCGGTGCGCTTTGTCTACCAAACCCGCTCTGACATTACGCCTCGATACCAGGCAGGTTCGGTAATGAAGACCATGAAGCTGCTGGCGAATGTGCAGACTTATGCCAAGGTGGGAGCTACCGATACACTGATCAAGGATTATCGGCTTTCCTATCAACCAGACACCCCCAATTTGTTGTATTCGCGTTTGACCAACATTCAGGAATGCGCCACCGATGGTTCCTGCCTGAACCCGACAGGGACTAACTTTGGGTGGCCACCAGTCATCGCTGACCTATCCATACCAGATCCCTCTTCTCCTGCGATACCGACTTCCGTTGGTGGCTATGCTGCATGGCATACCCAAGCGCAATACATGCAGATCGGTGACTTCAACGGCGACGGAAAAATGGACTACATGTGGATACCGGATGGTCAAAATTTCTGGGACGTCGCATATTCGACCGGAAATGGATTCTCCATCGTTGATCATGTAATTCCTTCTTCGGTAGGTGGTTATTACCCATCCGGTTCTCAGCAGCAGTACATGCAGGTTGGCGATTTTAATGGTGACGGCAAGATGGACTACATGTGGATACCATATGGTCAAACCTTCTGGGATATTGCATATTCGACCGGAAGTGGATTCACCATCATTGACCACGTAATTTCTTCTTCAGTTGGTGGCTTTTACCCTTCGCATTCTCAACCGCAGTACATGAAATTTGGTGACTTCAACGGTGACGGTAAGATGGACTATATGTGGATACCGGATGGTCAAACCTTCTGGGACATTGCATATTCGACCGGAAGTGGATTTACCATTGTTGACCATGCAATACCTACTTCT
>JAUSKS010000041.1 GCA_030646595.1 Gallionellaceae bacterium
TTATCCTCCTTCAGCTGAAGGAGGTTGTCGACTGCGCGCCGAGACAGCAGCTTGAAGTCCCCCGAATCAATTTGCAACTCAATTTCCGAAATTGAATTGATGAAACGGTAGCCAATCTTTTTAATCAGCAGCTTTAGCCAATGCTCACCTTCACGGCGTGTGCGTGTGGTGTATACCACCTCCGCTTCCGTATCTTTCCGCCACGCATCGATAAGTTTCGGAATGACCTCCGGCGGGTCTTGTAAATCGGCATCCATGTAAATCACCGCATCGCCGCTGGCATGCGTCATTCCCGCTATCACGCATTCCGAAACACCAAAATTGCGGGACATGTTGATAATCACTATGTCGCCATGCTCCAACTCGGATCTCAGGTATTGCTCAGAGCCATCGCTTGAATTGTCATTAATGAAAATCAGCTCATAAGAACCCACATTCTTGTCTGCGATTAACGATAAAAAAACTGCTCGCGTACGCTGCAACAACTCAGGAAGTACTGAACGTTCGTTGTAAAACGAAAAGACTACAGAAATCCTGGCTGTTTCACGTCCCATTTTTAACTCCCAACAATAAACAAAGTTTTTTATAACCACGCTTGCCAAAAAAGGAAAAAACAACGACCACAAAGACCAACATCAAAGTCACTCCCCACGGTGTGTCCGATGTAAGCAGGCCGGCCACCGAATGACCTGTCATGACAAACAAAACTTGCAGCGGTAACATAAAAACGATGGAGAACAAAAGATACCTGCCCAGCGTGACCCGACTCAGCCCAAAGATATACCCCATAGTAGATGAAGGTATCAAAGGGTTCATCTGCGAAACAGCAATGAGCTTCCAGTCATGCGCGGATGCTTGCAGCAACAGGCCTGCTACTTTCGGATAGCGATGCATAAGGAAGCGCTCAATTTTGCTATGCAGAAAGCTGCGTGACAGACAGAAAGTTGTTGCCGAAGAGACGATAGCAGCAACCACAGACACGACCAAACCATACATCCCACCCCATAATGCCCCAGCCATCAGCGTCATCGGAGAGCAGGGCAGAAAAAAAACAGCCATCAGGGTATGCACGCCAATAAACACTATAGGAGCGGCTAACGGGTAGTGCGCAAGAATGGGCTGAATCACACCCAAAAAATGTTCTACCATCTATTTGTTATCCATTCCTAATGATGGTTATTTTTCTTCGGTAAAACGCTGTCTCATCAGGGATGTATCTCCCCAAAAAGCCATCGGCTCGTAATCTGGATAAGGATAATAACCAAAATTAAATTCTATTTCCCAACTATTTTCTCGTAGCCACTGCTCCACCAGATTGCGTACCGAAATGGGCTTGCCGGAGCAAATATTGATGATGCCAACATCCCCTCCGCTCACTGCCAAGCGAACAATCTGGCGAGCAACTTCTGTTACAGGTAAATAATCGCGCAATTGTTCGCCACCGGACATGTTGAACACCTTGTCACCACGCAGCGCGGCTTCTTTTAGTTTGGGATAAAGCGAAGTATTGGGCTGGCCTGATCCATACATATAAAAAAGTCTGGCCCAGGTGAGGTTGAATGGCTTGCTTGATTTCAGCAGTTCCAGCTGTTGACGTAAGGTATCCTTGGCATAGCCATATGGATTACCTGGTTTAGTCGGCATATTTTCTGAAAGCGGGCCGGACTGCATGCCATATTCAAAACAGGTTCCGGTAACCAGCAATGCGGGCAGCCCTGCCTCAACCATCGCCTTCAGAAAAGCATACTGCCTGGGTAGCTCAGTTTCAAAATGATGCAATGATTTGTAATTTGGCAAACCGTCCCAGGCAAGATGGATCAAGACATCGGGACTACCCATGTGCTCGAAGCAGTCCGGCGTGGGGTGGGCAATGTTCATTTCAATAACTTTAACGGATGGACTGACTCCGCTTAGCCGTGCAGCATCACGGGTCACCGCAACGATTTCTATTTTATGCCGCAGCAGCTCAACTAATACGTGCTGCCCGACAAAACCGCTGGCTCCTGTGACGGCAATTTTCATACAGCTCAACTCACCTTTAGTGTAGGGACTGCGGTCACGAACTGCCCGCCCCATGCCCGGATATAGGCCAATTGCTCCATCACTTCTGCACGCAAATTCCAGGGCAGGATCACGACATAATCAGGGCGTCCTTGTTTTAGGTGCGCCTCGGCCATAATCGGAATGCGGCAGCCCGGCAAAAATTTATCCTGCTTGGCGGGATTGCGATCCACTACATAGGGCAACAGGTCTGGTCGCACACCCGCGTAATTCAGCAAAGTATTGCCTTTGGCCGCCGCACCGTAGCCTGCCACTTTTTTACCGCTACGCTTGGCTTCAATAAGAAAAGCCAGCAAATCATTTTTCACTTGATCCGCCTTGGCTTGAAAACCGCCATAAAAAGCAGGCTGGGTCATGCCTGCCTGCGCTTCCCGTTGCAGCATATTCGCTACACTGGCATTTATTGCATGACTGCCAGAATCGCGACGTTGCGCATACACACGCAGGCTACCGCCATGCGTGGGCAGCTCTTCGACATCAAATACGCTTAACCCATTATGTTCAAAAATACGTTGCACAGCAGTTAATGAAAGGTAGGAGTAGTGTTCGTGATAAATCGTATCAAACTGGTTTTCTGATACCAGGCGCAACAAGTGCGGGAATTCAAATGTTGCCACTCCTGCCGGTTTTAATAGCACGGCAAAGCCTGCCACAAAATCATTGATGTCCGGCACATGAGCCAATACATTATTGGCTGCCGTCAAATCGGCTTGCTTACCTTGCCGGGAGAGTTGCTGTGCCAGCTTCACACCGAAAAATGCTTCCACAATTTCGATGCCTTTGGCGCGGGCGGCATCCGCCGTGCTGGTGGTGGGCTCCACCCCCAGACAGGGAATGCCGCGCGCCTTGGCGTATTGCAGTAAATATCCGTCATTAGCCGCGACTTCGACGATGTGGGAATTTCCATTCAGCGCAAAGCGCTGCGCCATATTAGCGACGTATTGCTCAGCATGGGTTAACCAAGTCGTCGAATAAGAACTGAAGTAAGCGTAATCGGATGAAAAAAGTTCGTCCGCTCCCGCATAATCCTCGGTTTGTACCAGCCAGCATTTTGTACACACCAGTACTCGCAAGGGAAAATGTTTTTCCGGAGCATGCAGCGTCTGACGAGTGAGGTAAGCATTGGACGGGGGTGCTGCGCCCAGATCAACCAGGGATAACGCCAATTCGGTCTGGCAGTGACGGCATTTCATAAAACAATTCCTTTAAAATCCTGAGTAATCAATGGATGCTTGCGATCGCGTTCGGAGAGGTCAGTGATGGGTAAAGGCCAAATAATGTTCAGCCTGGGGTCAGCTATATTGAGTGCGCCCTCAGACTCTGGATGGTAAGACGATGTATGCAAATAAAGCAGCTCGCAACCCTCAGTCAGTGTCTGAAAACCATGCGCATACCCTTCCGGGATGAGCAGGCTCTTGCGGTTTGCAGCAGAAAGTATTTCACCATGCCATTGCAAAAAGGTAGGTGAGCCGCATCGTAAATCAACTGCCACATCAAAAATTTCCCCCTGCATACAACTCACTACTTTTACTTCTGCGTGGGGTGCGTGTTGAAAATGCAAGCCACGCACTGCGCCTTGCTGGCGGGTGAGGGTGTGATTGATTTGCTCCACAGATTTATTTACCCCTGCCGCACGAAATTCTTCGGCGCAATAAAACCGCGACAGAAAGCCGCGATGGTCTTCGATTGCTTTGCGTTGCACCAGCACCAGCCCAGCTAAAGGGGAGGGAATAAACTCGAAGCGCGACATGGCTAATCATTTCTCCGCAAAGATTGATAGCTCGTAATCTGCGCCATCGAAACCGCGCGCATATCTTGTGCATTGCGCCATGCCGTATGCCATTCCAGTGTTTTGTGCAGGGCAGTTTGCAAACGCCAGCGTGGTTGCCAATCTAGCTGTTTATGCGCCTTACTGCTGTCCAGCTTGAGATAGTGCGCTTCATGCGGTTGCGGTGTCTGATCACATTGCCAGTTCACGTCTGTGCGCATTTCAGCCAATCGTTCAACTATCCATTGCACGGAACGCGCATCTTCATCAACGGGTCCGAAATTCCAGGCTTCGGAAAAAGCTGCGCCATCTGCATACAATCGTTCTGCCAGCAGCAGATAACCTGACAAAGGCTCCAGTACATGCTGCCAAGGCCGCGTGGAATGTGGCGAGCGTATTTTTAATGTTTCAGCTGCATCCAAGGCGCGCAAAAAATCAGGGAGCAAACGATCCTGTGCCCAATCGCCGCCGCCAATCACGTTGCCCGCTCTGGCAGTAGCCAACCCGATACCTGCAGCTT
>JAUSKS010000045.1 GCA_030646595.1 Gallionellaceae bacterium
TTGCGCCGCCAGGTCTTCTAATGGCGTTAATAATTCTCCGGCGCGATGTTTGCGCCAGGATTCAAATAAAAAAGTACGCGCTTCGTCGCGGCTGGGATTAAAGGGCATCTCTAAACATCGTAATTTTTATTGGGGTATTCGCACAAATCTGCAATCAGGCATATTCTGCACTTGGGCTTGCGCGCTTGGCAAATGTAGCGCCCATGCAGGATTAACCAATGGTGTGCGTCATGCTTGAATTCATCCGGGGTAACTTTCAGCAATTTGTGCTCTACTTCCAGTACAGTTTTACCGGGAGCCAGACCCATGCGGTTAGCCACCCGGAAAATATGGGTATCTACGGCAATCGTTGGTTGGCCAAACACGGTGTTGAGCACCACATTAGCAGTCTTGCGCCCCACGCCGGGCAAAGCTTCCAGTTCCTCGCGTGTTTGCGGCACACTGCCGCCATGTTTTTCCAGTAGCAACTGACACGTCTTGATGATGTGCTTGGATTTGGTTTTGTATAAACCGATGCGCTGCACATAGCCACGCAATTTTTCTTCCCCTAAAGCCAATATGGCCTGCGGTGTGCGCGCTACCGGAAACAAAAGCCGGGTGGCAGCATTCACGCTGATATCAGTCGCTTGAGCGGAGAGTATGACCGCGAGCAATAATTCAAACGGGGTGTGATATTCCAGTTCGGTAGTAGGATGAGGGGCGGCAGCTTGGAAACGCAAAAAAATTTCACGCCGCTTGCTTGCGTTCACAGGATAGTTAAATTGGTAACAATTGATGCAATCATACACCAAAAAAAGAAGGCGTCCGAAGACGCCTTGGAGGGAGATTAACGCATTACCAAATTACAAATTAAAGGTTGTAAGCACGTTCACCGTGAAGTGCAGTGTCCAGGCCTTCGCGTTCTTCTTCTTCGCTGACGCGCAGCCCTATCGTTACATCCACGATCTTGTAGCAGATAAAGGCAACCACACCAGACCAGATTACTGAGGTCAGCACGGCTTGTGCTTGTATCCACAATTGCGCGCCGATCTCGGTATCAATGACGGTGTTGTTAACATAGTCAAGAATGCCGGTGCCGCCCAGTTTCCAGGTGTTGAACACCCCGGTGAGCAATGCGCCCAGAATACCGCCCACGGCATGCACGCCAAACACGTCCAGCGCATCATCCGCACCTAGCAGTTTCTTGAGACCTGTTACGCCCCAGAAGCACACTACACCAGCCAGCGCGCCGATCACCAGCCCACCACCTACGCCTACCCAGCCGCAAGCTGGGGTAATGGCAACCAAGCCAGCGACTGCACCGGAAGCTGCACCCAGCATGGAAGGTTTGCCTTTGAGCAGCCATTCGGCAAAAGTCCAGGTTAATGCCGCAGCAGCAGTTGCGTTAAGCGTGTTGATGAAGGCCAGCGCAGCAGTACCGCCTGCTTCCAATGCAGAGCCTGCATTGAAACCAAACCAGCCCACCCACAGCAATGATGCACCTATCATGGTCATGGTCAGGCTATGCGGCGTGAAATGTTCCTTGCCGTATCCAACTCGTTTGCCCACCATATAAGCACCCACCAAGCCAGCTACGCCAGCATTGATATGTACTACCGTACCGCCAGCAAAATCCAGTGCGCCTTTCTGGAACAGCCAACCTGAGGCAGCGACAGCCGCCGCAGCCGCATCTGCACTGGTGAATGCATCTGGACCAGGCCAGAACCAAACCATATGTGCAATCGGCAGATAGGAGAAGGTGAACCACAGTGCGGAGAACAACAGCACGGCAGAAAATTTCATGCGCTCGGCAAAAGAACCGACGATCAACGCTACCGTGATTGCTGCAAAAGTTGCCTGGAAAGCCACGAATGCAAATTCAGGAATCACTACCCCTTTGCTGAAGGTGGCGGCATTGGCGACTGCACCCGTAACTGGATCAAATATGCCTTTCAGGAATAGCCGATCAAAGCCACCGATGAAAGCATTACCCTGAGTGAATGCCAGCGAGTAACCATAAATTGCCCATAACACAACAATCAGCGCGAAGATGGAAAACACCTGCATTAACACTGACAACATGTTTTTGCTGCGCACCAAGCCACCGTAAAAGAGCGCGAGGCCGGGAATAGCCATCATGATAACCAGCAATGTTGCCACCAACATCCAGGAAGTATCTCCCTTGTTGGGGGTCGGTGCTGGGGCGGCTACCGGGGCAGCCTCAACAGGAGCTGCGGCGGTAGCTGTTGCTTCCATGGCAGTTCCAGGGGCCGGTGCTTCTTCTGCAAATGCTGGAGCTGTCAAACCGCACAGCAGAGCAAACAGCGTAAAACCCACTAAAAATTTTTTAATTACGGCATAAGCCCCGCCTTTGAGGGCGCTCGCCGGCTCTGAAACTCTACTTGATATCGTTTTCATGGTGGCTCCCTTATAAGGCTTCCGCGCCGGTTTCGCCGGTGCGGATGCGGATGACTTGTTCGATATCATGGACGAAGATTTTGCCATCACCGATCTTGCCGGTTTGCGCGGCTTTTTCGATGGCCTCCACGACCTGATCCAGAATGTCTGTTTTGATAGCAGCTTCCAGCTTGATCTTGGGTAGAAAATCCACGACGTACTCAGCACCCCGATACAATTCGGTATGCCCTTTTTGCCGTCCGAAGCCCTTGACCTCAGTTACGGTGATGCCCTGCACACCTATCGCAGTCAGGGCTTCCCGCACTTCGTCGAGCTTGAACGGTTTGATAATTGCGGTGACCATTTTCATTTCACTCTCCTTGGATTAGGCGGTGTCAGACACCGCCCCTGCATATAATTGATCAGAACGAACGGCTAAGGGACAGCACTGCTGTGCCACGACCCAAGTCCTTGTTGAGAACATGATAGAACTGTCCGGCACCATCCTTGGCATTGGTATCGCTGTAAGCCAGCCCTAAGATATAGCCACCGAAATCCTTGCTGGCGCTTAGCTTGTAGTCAGTATAGGTTGCGGTAGTTCCGGCTGCGTCCAGCGCATCGGCTGTGGTTCCTTTATAGGTTTGCTTGCCCACATGCGCTCCCAAAGTAATACCGGTGTCTGCAATTGCATAACTGGCACTAAGGTCAATATAGCTAGTACCATCAGCGTTGGCCATGCCAAAAGTATCGCCTAGGCTGTGGGAATATTTGAGTGTGACCCATTTGTAGCCGATCAAGCCGTAAATTTCATCGGTATCGCCCTTGGTGGCACCAGGTGTATAAGTACCTGGGTAGTTGTAACGCAAATAACCAACGTCGTAGCTGAAGTCTTCGGCAAAAGTGCTTTTGAAGCCGAAGTAAGTATCCAGCTCTAAACTGGCATTGGCAGCAACACCGGCGTCACTCAACCAACTGATGTTGGAACCCCAAACACCTGCATAAAAGCCGCTGGAACGAGCATAATCAAAGCCGCCTTGAAGAGCTGGTTTCTGCCCGGTTTGCGAAATACCACGGTAAAGATAATCGCTAACCAAGCTGACGTTGCTGGTTAAGGTATGTGAACTGGTAGGGATGGTATGCGTATCCTCTTTATGTTTCGTTGCTGCGGTGTCTTCTGCGAGTGCAGGCAGCGCAAATAATGTGCCTAAGACGGCAAGAAGTAATTTGGTTCTTTGCATGATATTTCCTTTCTTTGATGGAGTTGAAATAAAGGATAAAATTAGTATCCCCCGCCTATGTACAGCAGATTCTGTGCCACTAAATATTAGTTATATTAAATAATATATTACGATTAATCCGTGAAAATAAACTGGCAGTGATGCACCAATTAAATGCGACCTCTGCTGTGGATGCACTTATCAGGTGCGGCAATAAGAGAGGTAAGTTTGCTACACTGTAAGCCATCATTTATCTCAGAGGCCTTATATGTTTAATGCAAAATTTTTCGATGAAATTTCCGCTAAATTAAGCGCAGCAATGGCCAGCAGCCCAGCCAAAGATTTTGAAAAAAATGCCCGGGCTTTGTTAACGCAAGGTTTTGCCAAACTGGATTTGGTGACGCGCGAAGAATTTGATGTGCAGACTCAGTTGTTATCCCGCACCCAGCAAAAGCTGGCCACGCTGGAAGCGCGCATTGCTGCTTTGGAAGCGCAACGCATATCATCCCTTCCCCTTCAAGGGGAAGGATAGGATGGGGATGGGTTATTTCGCCGCACCTGAACCCATCCCCACCCCAACCCTCCCCTTGAAGGGGAGGGGGCTTGCCATCATTGTAATGAAGGTGTCTGTATGAGCCTTGCTGTTCTTTATAGCCGTGCGCTTTCCGGCATGGATGCTGCGCTGGTCACAGTCGAAGTGCATCTGGCTAACGGTCTGCCCAGCTTCACCATAGTCGGCCTGCCTGAGGCTGAAGTGAAAGAAAGCAAGGATCGTGTGCGCGCCGCTTTGCTCACCTGCCAGTTTGAATTTCCCAACCGTCGTATTACCGTCAATCTCGCGCCTGCCGATTTACCCAAGGAAAGCGGTCGCTTTGATTTACCCATCGCGCTGGGCATTTTAGCTGCGTCCGGGCAAATACCTTCAGCCCTGTTACCCCAATATGAATTTGCCGGGGAGCTGGCGCTTACCGGTGAGTTACGCCCGATACGCGGTGCGCTGGCCATGACTTATCAAGCGGCTTCCAGCGGACGAGCTTTTATCTTGCCCCAAATCAATGCTATTGAGGCGGCGCTGGTGCTGGATGCGATGGTATATCCGGCGCAATCCTTGCTACAGGTAGCAGCGCATTTGGCCGGTCGTATGGCACTCACTCGTCAGTTAGCCCACGCTATACCGGTGAGGCCACATTACCCAGATATGCACGAAGTAAAAGGCCAGGGACAAACCAAGCGCGCGCTGGAAATTGCGGCCGCAGGAGGACATAGCGTACTGATGTCCGGCCCGCCTGGCACGGGCAAATCCATGCTGGCCGCCCGACTGCCCGGCATTCTGCCGCAGATGAGTGAGCAAGAGGCGCTGGAAAGCGCGGCCATGCAATCACTGGATGGCGTCTTCGACGTGCGGCGCTGGAAGGCCCGTCCTTATCGTGCGCCGCACCACACTGCTTCTGCGGTGGCCATGGTCGGCGGTGGCAGCAATCCGCGTCCTGGCGAAATTTCCATTGCGCTGCATGGTGTTTTGTTTCTGGATGAATTGCCAGAATTTGCGCGGCCCGTGCTGGAAGTATTGCGCGAACCGCTGGAAAGCGGACGCATCACCATCTCGCGCGCCGCGCGCCGTGCTGATTTTCGTGCGCAATTTCAATTAATCGCTGCCATGAACCCCTGCCCATGCGGGTATCTCGGACACTTCAATGGTAAATGCCGCTGCACACCAGACCAGATTGCGCGTTATCGCAGCAAAATTTCCGGCCCGCTGCTGGACCGTATTGATATTCAAATTGAAGTCCCTGCCGTGCCGCAAGAAGTTTTGCTCAAGCAGGCTGATGGCGAAACCAGCAGTGACATTCAAGTACGGGTAGAAGCCGCACGACAACGCGCCATGACGCGCCAGAATAAAGCTAACGCGCAGCTTACTGTGCCGGAAATTGATGAGCTGTGCGCACCGGATGCGCAAGGCTCAGCGCTGCTGCAACAAGCCATCGCCCGCTTTAATCTTTCCGCACGCGCTTATCATCGTGTGCTTAAAGTGGCACGCACTATTGCGGATCTGGCGGCTAGCGAAAATATTTTGACCGCGCATATTGCCGAAGCCGTGCAATACCGCAGGATGGATAAGCAGGGATAGACAGCATCGCTTACATAATGTACATTTCGATGTACATTGAATGGGGGAAATTATGAAACAAGCCACTTTTACCGAATTGCGCAATAACGCCAAGCAGTTCTTTGATTCTGTCGAGGCGGGTGAACCGTTGCGTATTTTGCGCAATGGCAAGCCGATTGCAGACATTATTCCCATTGCATCGGAAGTACCTTCCTGGAAGCACCGCATAGCACAGCCCTTGGTGCTGGACGGTGGAATGATCAGCGATTTGATTCTTGAAGAGCGCGGTAACTAAAAGAATAATGCTGGCATTTTTCGATTCATCTGCGTTTGCCAAGCGCTATGTGCAGGAAGCCGGTTCCAGCGATGTACTGTTGTGGTGTGAGCGCGCCTCAGAGATCGGATTGAGTGGCATCGCACTGCCGGAAATCATTTCTGCCTTTTGCCGCTTGTTACGGGAAAAGCGGATAAGCCGGAAACAATACCATTCTCTAAAAATATCGCTGCTGGAAGATGTGCGGGATATTGCCATTTGCGACCTGTCTCCCGCAGTGATACGCCACTCCATCGTTGCTTTGGAAAAAACCACATTGTGCGGCATGGATGCCATCCATATTGCTAGTGCGCTAGCGTTGCGCGCGGAGGTGTTTGTTTCTGCAGACCAGCGTCAGTGCAAAGCGGCGAAGTTGGCCGGGTTGCGAGTAGTTAAAGTTTGATGGGTAACCGTTTAGGGATTGGGAATCAGGCCGCAGCACTCGCACTATGGGTGTCTATAATTTCGCGTGTTAACACTATTTTAAAACTGAGCAATGTTCATGGGTAATCTCCAACAATGGTGGAACCATCTTGGCGCTGAAAACAGCTTGCCGGTGGAGGGTCTCGTCCAAGTTCATGGCTATAAGCGCGATGGCCGTCCGCCAGAAGAGGTGGTCATGATGGAAAAAGCGCGCCTCTATGGCGCGACCGCTGTGTTCTTTGAAGCCGCGCGAAATGAGAAGCCCTCTGTAGCTCAGGCCTTTATCTATATCACAGATACCCCTGAAGATAACCCGGCGTTTGCTGAAACTCACCAGAAGCTGTGGAGCTGGGGAGGCGTACCTCTGGTTTATCGCAAGTTGCCAGGATGCGTACAGCTTTTCAGATGTGCTCACGGACCGGATTTCGTTTCAAAAACAGGCGAGCCGAAATGCAACCCGGTGAAAACTCTGCAACTCGCCTCTGCTGTTAGTGCAGACCCGTGGTGGAACATTGAGCAACTTCGCAATGGCACCCTCTGGGATAACACGCAAGCTTGCAACATGCTACTTTCGGCGGAAAAGTCAGCACATAGAAGGCTAATTAAAGAGGTCAAACAACTCAGCGATGACTTAACTAAAGAGGGGATACTGCTCAAGCCTTTGCGCAGGAAGCTGCTTATTCTCTCCTTGTTGATAGCCTATCTGGAGCAGCGTGAGGTCTTTAAAGATGGCTATCTTGGGCGTTTTTTGCCGGGGGCGAATGAATTTTTTGAGGTGCTCGCGAATGGTGAGGCGCTGGTAAATTTGTTGGAGGCGTTGGAAAAAAGATTTAATGGGAATGTATTCTGCCTCAGTGAGATAGATCGCGACCGTTTGAGAGGTAGCAAGCAGTTGGGGCGTTTCTCCAAGCTCGTTGAGGGACGCGAAAGCGCCGGAGGACAACTGTCGCTTTGGAAGCTCTACTCATTTAAAGACCTGCCCGTAGAGTTAATCAGCCATATCTACGAGTTGTTCGTAAAAGATGCCGACAGCTCTGTCTACACACCACCATTTCTCGTTCGCCTGATGTTGGAGGAAACACTGAGTTGGAAACGCCTTGACCGTTTGCAGCAGCGCGGTGAAATCATTCTGGATCCCTCATGCGGTTCAGGAATCTTTCTGGTGGAGGCATACAAGCGTTTGGTTTTGCACTGGCGTAGCCAGAACCGATGGGAGAAGCCAAGCGTTGACGTTCTAAAGGGTTTGCTACAACAAGTTCATGGGATTGATCGGGAAGAGGGTGCGGTCGAACTCGCTGCATTCAGTCTATGTTTAGCACTCTGCGATGCGCTGGAACCCGAAGCCATACGCAAGAGCATTAAACTATTTCCTCCCTTGGCAGGGAAGACTTTGCACCACTCATGCTTTTTTGAAGCGAAAGAGCAAGGTTTAATTAAACGGCCAATCGGTGTAGTGGTAGGTAATCCGCCATTTGTATCTCGGCTTACCACCGTTGGTGCCGAACGCAGTTATGCGCGTTATAACTCCACTCATGGTTTGCTTCCACCAGACAAGCAGCTTGCTTATCTTTTTCTCCACGAGTCTATGGAAATGGTGGCCGAAGGTGGTGTGCTCAGTATGCTCCAGCAATACAACTTCCTCTATAACCAACAGTCGCTCGAATTCCGGCGCAGCTTTATCGCCAAGTGGGACGTTCGGGAGGTGCTGGACTTCATTTCAGTGAGAGGATTATTTCGGGCAGATACAAAAGTCATCGTTGTCGTAGTTGAAGCGGCAACACCGCCAGTGGATCGAAAAATCCTTCATGCCACGTTTCGCCGAAGCGGGCGAGTTAATGCCGAACTCGGGTTTGACATTGATTACTACGATCTTCATTGGTTACCACGGAATCTTGTGCTTGCTAATGATGCTGTTTGGCGAACCGACTTGCTAGGTGGCGGGCGTGTGCTTGGTTTCGTGGATAGGCTGAAAGAATTCCAGACGCTGGGGGAGTATGCAAAAAAACAGGAGTGGAATTTCGGCGAAGGATTTATCGAGGCTATTCCAAAGAGCGACCCGACGGGCAACAAAATGCGAAAGCTATCTCCGGCTAAACATCTTACCGGGAAACCTCTCCTGCCAACGAATGCGTTAACAGAATCAGGCATAGATCACACAGCCATTACTGTTGTTAAAACGAAGCTATTCAAATCACAGTACACTGACAAAAGATTTACAGCGCCTATGACTCTTGTGCATCAGCAATTTAATTTGAATCACGCCTATCTTCAAAAAGGCTATTTGACCTACAAAAATCAGATCGTCGGTTTTTGCGGCGAACCGCAGCAACAGGCTGATATCCGCGCAGTTTCCGAATTTATCCAATCACAAAAACGCACGTTGCAAGCCTTCGTGGCAGCTACAAGTGTAAAGTCATTCACCCAACACGCAACTACTCTTTCAGCGAAAGATATTATTTCACTGCCTTTTTCCGAGTCAGGAACTCTCGATATTAGTCAAAATGAAAAGGTTCTTGTGGACGATATGGTGGACTATTACCGCGACCTCATTAGGCTAGGAGAAGACTCTGCGGTCATGATAGAAAGCGGACATGCAAAGCTTTCTGACTTCACGAGTGTCTTTAGCACCCAGATCAACACCGTATATAAAAAGAACCCGTTGCGCGCCCTCGAACCCCAGTCGTGGTCGGGTGTTATGTGTCAGCCGTTCGTCTTTGGGAAAGGCGAGGTGGACTGGAGCGGTGCTGAGGCATTGAAAGGTAAGCTGGACAAACTTCTTCACGAGCAACAAGGCGACACGTTACAAGTTACCCGAATCTGCCGCATCTATGACGGCAACTTTGTTTTCTTGCTCAAGCCGGATCGTCTGCGCTATTGGTTACGTTCTGTAGCGCTACGCGACGCGGATGAAATGCTATCCGATTTACGGGCTCAGGGTTTTTGACGCGCCCTCTATGCTGGCTAACACTTTAAGTTCTCACGCGCAGTCCGGCATGCTCAGAAAAGACGTGCATCTGCAAATGGCGTCGCTGTATGAGTTACTTGACTTTATAGCGGATGAATTGCCGCGCTGGCGAGATCGCGCTGAACTAAAAAAACTCTCATCGGAAACTGCGCTTACCTCTAAATTATGCGGGCATCTCATCAGCGCAGCCCGACACTCTGCAGGATGGGATTTTCTTCAGTTTCGGGTTGAAGAACCCGATGAGCAGCAGAAGGGACGAAAGATTGACCTAGTCGCTTCGCCTTGTGGCACTACCGTTTTTGTAGATGGTCGTCGCTGCACCGACTTTGACACGCTGCTGCCTATCGAGTGCAAGAGGCTACCGACACCTAAAGGCAAAGACCGGGATGAACGTGAATACGTCATCAATCGGAATGCCAGCACTGGTGGAATTCAGCGTTTTAAGGCCGGGCATCATGGCGGTAACCATACGCTTGCAGCAATGATTGCTTATGTACAGGAAGAAACGGCGGCAATTTGGCATGGCCGGGTCGCATCGTGGATCGAAGAATTAAATTCAACTGGTCATCATCACGGATGGTCTATGAAGGATTTAATGTTCCTTGAGCCTGAAAGTGGCAGAGCAGGTTTGACTGTATATCACTCGTCGCACACGAGAGAAAAAGGACTGCCAGATATTCAATTACGTCATCTTTGGATAGAGATGCACTGAACATCACCGTGCGTAAGACAAAACTCACGGGATGTGTTGAGAACTTATTCATCTCGCAATAACCGCAAAGCGTAGGAACGGTAGAAAGGCATGATGGATAAGCTGTTAAGAAATATTGGTTCGATGACGACAATAGACCCGGATAAATTGCCACAGATCCACGCCGAAAACGCCCGCCTGATTGCTTTGCTCGAAACGCATGGTATCGAGTGGCGAGCTCCACCCGTACCGATTTCCTCCGCAGCTTCTACTTCGATTCTTGAGGCGGAACCCTCCAGCCTGAGTACGGGCGACAAGATCGCGTTATTCCGCCGCCTGTTCCGTGGGCGTACTGACGTTTACCCGATACGCTGGGAGAGTAAGAAAACTGGCAAGTCTGGCTATGCTCCCGCTTGTGCTAACGAGTGGCGTCCCGGAATCTGTGACAAACCACGCATTAAGTGTTCTGACTGTGGCAACCGGCTGCTGAATCCGCTGACCGACGAGATCATCTACGACCATCTTGCAGGCAATCACACCATAGGGGTATATGCCCTGCTGACTGACGATACCTGCCACTTTCTGGCCGTGGATTTCGACGAGGCCGACTGGCGCGATGATGCGCTTGCCTTTGCTCTATCCTGCCGCGAGCTGGGTGTGCCCATCGCGTTGGAAATTTCACGCTCTGGCAACGGCGCGCATGCCTGGATATTCTTTGCCGCCCGCGTACCGGCGCGTGATGCGCGCAGACTCGGCACGGCAATCATCAGCCACACTTGTTCTCGTACCCGGCAATTGCAACTGACCTCATATGACCGTCTATTTCCGAATCAGGACACTATGCCTAAAGGCGGGTTCGGCAACCTGATCTCATTGCCTTTGCAAAAGAAAGCTCGGGAACAGGGATGCAGTATATTTGTGGACGAGACCTTCCGTCCCTATCCAGATCAGTGGGCATTCCTCGCAACCATTCAACCCATGAGTTTGGAGGCCATGGATGCAGCAATTTTGCTTGCGACAGGTCGTTCCCACCCGCTGGATGTCACCTTTATCACCGAGGAGGATCAGAAAGAACCGTGGAAACAAACCACGCTGGCATCAAATAAATTGCCCAGCAAGATGCCGAAGTCGCTCAAGGTGACGCTGGCCAACTTGATCTACTTCGATAAAGCAAAACTACCGCAAGCGCTGGCCAACCGGCTGATCCGCTTGGCAGCGTTTCAGAACCCGGAATTCTACAAGGCACAAGCCATGCGCTTGCCGGTATGGGACAAGCCGCGTGTCATAGGCTGCGCCGAGAACTATCCCAAGCACATCGCTTTACCCAGAGGGTGTCTGGAAGCCGCTCAAGCGTTGCTGCGAGAAAATGGCATCCGTTGTAATTTGATTGATGAACGTACCGAGGGCGCACCGTTGGTGGTGCAATTTGCCGGTACGCTACGCCAAGATCAGGAAACGGCAGTTACCGCACTGCTCAAACACGACACGGGCATCCTGTGCGCCCCCACCGCATTCGGCAAGACGGTTATCGCCGCCGCGATGATTGCCCGACGCGGCGTGAATACGCTGATTCTTGTTCATCGCACCGAATTGCTCAATCAATGGCAGGAGCGGTTGCAGACTTTTCTGGGCGCAGGGAAGGAAACGGTGGGTACCATCGGTGGCGGCAAGAATAAAGCGACCGGCAAAATAGACATCGCTGTGATGCAATCTCTGACCCGCAAAGGCGAAGTCAGTACCTTGGTCGAAAACTATGGCCAGATCATTGTTGACGAGTGTCACCATCTATCGGCATTTTCATTCGAGGGGATATTGAAACGTGCTAAAGCCAAGTATGTGCTTGGGTTAACCGCCACGCCGGTCAGGCGTGATGGTCATCAGCCCATCATCTTCATGCAATGCGGCCCCATCCGCCACTCCGCTGCTAAATCTGAAAGTGCAACGCACACGCTGGAAGTGCTGCCGAAAATACTGCCAGCACGCCTAGATCTGCCGCAGGATGCGGCCATTCAGGATGTATTCCGGTATCTCGTCAGCGATGCCCAGCGTACCGAGTTCATCGCGGCCACGATTTCTCAAGCCTATCAGGAAGGTCGCCGGGTATTGGTGCTAACCGAGCGCACCGACCACCTTGATTTCATCGAACAGAAGTTGCTCAGCAAGGTAGACAATCTGTTCACCTTGCACGGACGAATGTCAAAGAAGCAACGTGCGCATCTGCTTGAGGGGTTAAACAATCTGGCTCCTGAAATTCCCAGAGTGTTACTTGCTACAGGTCGGCTGATAGGCGAAGGCTTTGACCATCCGCCATTGGACACCTTGGTGCTGGCGATGCCGATTTCATGGAAAGGAACCTTGCAACAATATGCCGGGCGACTGCACCGTGAGCACACCACCAAGACCGACGTGCGCATCTACGACTACGTTGATGCCGGACATTCCGTGCTGCTGCGCATGTGGGACAGGAGGCAAAAGGGATACAAGGGGATGGGGTATGTCATTCATTAGCGGGTGGGAGGGGTATGTGTACTTCGCCATGAAATTGCCTAACTTTTTTCATAGCATTCTTGTGCGGCTCTGTCTTCCCCAATTGGGCACGGTAAATGAGGTAACATTTAGCATGTCTCCTACTTCCCTCTGCGAGAGTGCCACGCATATTGCCGAAGCCGTACAGTACCGCAGGATGGCTCAACAAAATTAGCCAAACAGGATTTTGTTTTATGATGTCATGCCACTATTTCTTTCATCCTTCATTTAAGGAGTTGCTATGAGTATTTCTCTGCTGGTTCTCGGCGTTGGAATTGTTGCATTGATCTATGGCATCAGTTTGTATAACAACCTGGTGCAGGTAAAACATACAGTGACCAAGGCATGGGCCAATATTGATGTGCTGCTCAAGCAGCGCCATGATGAGCTGCCCAAGCTGGTGGAGGTGTGCAAACAATATAAACAATTCGAGCAAACCACGTTGCAACGTGTTATTGAAGCACGTGCACAAGTACAGACTGCGCGCGAAAGTGGGGACATCGGTGCACTGGGACAGGCCGAAGGTGCGCTGCGCATGGGTGTCGGCAGATTGTTCGCGGTGGCCGAAGCTTATCCGGAGCTCAAGACCAACGAGCATTTTATGCAGTTACAAACGCGCATCACCGGGCTGGAGAATGGTATTGCTGACCGGCGCGAGTTATATAACGAAGCGGTGAATATCAACAATGTTCGTATCGAACAATTTCCGGATACGCTGTTGGCCAAGCTGTTCAATTTTTCCGAAAAACCCTTGCTGGAATTTGCTGCCAGCGAAAAAACGGATGTAGATATCAAGACATTGTTCAGCTAAATCACGCCATAACTCATGCTGTCTACGCTACGCCGCGAATACGCTCAGCTTGTCACTTCAGGCGCGCAACTGCTGTTGGTACTGGTGGCGGCAAAAATCGGCACACTTTATGGCTGGCTGGTGTGTTTGGGTATTATGGCAGTGGTCAGTTTGCTGGCATGGCTTTCCGCACTCTATCGGTTACGCGCGGTGAGCGACACGCCTACTTCGCGCATAGCATCAGCGGCGCAAGGATACGTGGAGCTGGTTGGGCGAGGCAAGCAGTTTGCTGATCCTCCGCTATTGAGCAAAAATTCCTTACTGCCCTGCCTGTGGTATCGCTATCGCGTTGAGTGCAAACACAGCGACAACAAATGGCATCTGGAAGACAGCGGCGAAAGTGACGACATTTATGCTGGATGATGGCAGTGGTGTATGCGTGGTGGACCCCTGTGGTGCGGAAATTCTGACCATGCATAAAGACACCTGGTACCAAGATGAATACCGTTATACGGAATGGAAGTTGCTGGATTGTGATCGCATCTATGTCATCGGCGATTTTAAAACCTGGGGCGGCAGCAGCGTGGAACTTAATGCCAACGAAGAATTGAAAACGGTATTGGCGGAATGGAAGCAGGACAGTAAAACATTGCTGACCCGTTTTGATTTAAATAATGATGGCACGCTGGACATGCAAGAATGGATGCTGGCCCGGCAGGCAGCCAAGCGTGAAGCGGCCAAACGCATGAACGAGGCGCGCTCACAAAGCGATACAAATTTCCTCGGACGTCCACCTGATCAGCGTTTGTTCCTGATCAGTAATCTGCCGCCCGCTAAATTAGCGCGCCGTTATCAGTGGTGGGCATGGGGGCATTTGCTGCTTTTCCTGGGGGCGCTGAGTGGAGTGGCGTGGCTGATGCAGCAAAGCTCGTTGTAGATGGGGTAGGGCATAACAGGCATCAGATTATTTAGTCAGAGCAGTACTCACCCGCCATATTACATTTCCCACATCATCAGCAACCAATAGTGCGCCTGTGCGCGCTATTGCAACTCCCACAGGACGACCCATCGCATCGCCCTCTGGGCTGACAAATCCAGTCAACACATCTTCTGGTATGCCAACCGGACGACCTTTATCAAATGCAACGAATACGACTTTGTACCCACTGCGAGGTTGGCGATTCCACGAACCATGCTCACCGATAAATACGCCTGCTGCGTAATGCGATGGCAGCAATGTTCCTGTGGAAAAAACCATCCCCAGCGGAGCAACATGTGCACCCAGCGCGTAATCGGGAGCTACCGCTTGGGCAACCAGGTCTGGACGCTGCGGTTTTATCCGTGGATCGAGATGCTGGCCGAAATAGCTATACGGCCAGCCATAGAAGGCCCCGTCTTTTACCGAGGTCAGATAATCGGGAACAAGATCGTTGCCCAGCTCATCACGCTCATTGACGACAGTCCATAGTGCCCCACTGTGTGGTTCCCACCCCAGCCCATTCGGGTTGCGCAAGCCGGATGCAAAAACGCGGCTGCTGCCATCGGCCAGATTAATTTCCAGGATAGCGGCACGACGCTCTTCTTTTTCCATGCCGTTTTCCCCCACATTGCTGTTTGATCCCACCGTCGCATACAGACGTGAGCCATCGCGACTGGCAATAATATTTTTTGTCCAGTGATGGTTGAGCGGCCCTGCCGGCAGGTCGGCAACTTTTACGCCAGGCTGGGTAATTTGCGTATCGCCGTCGTTATACGGGAAACGCAGCACTGCATCGGTATTGGCAACATAGAAATTATTGCCGATGAGAGCCATGCCGAAAGGGGAGTGCAAGTCCTGCAAGAAAACCGTGCGTGTTTCGGCTATGCCATCCCCATCAGCATCTCGCAACAGGGTGATGCGGTTCGCGCTGGGCGTGCCTGCCCCTGCTTTTTTCATGAATTTTTTCATAAAAAAGCCTTTGATACCTTTGTTATCTTCAGGTTTGGCCGGGGCATTTGTTTCTGCAACCAGAACGTCACCATTCGGCAGCACATACAACCAGCGTGGATGATCTAGTCCAGTGGCAAAAGCGTTAACTGCCAACCCCGGAGCAGCGATGGGTTTACCGCCTGCGGGCCAGCCTTTGGCAGGCGCAACATTGACGATAGGCAGCAAAGAGCGATCCGGCGAGGGCAGGATGGGTTGTGCGCCTACGCTAACCGTATCTGGGACTACTGCTGTTTCTGCACAAGCCACAAGGCTTAACAGTATTAGACTGGGGAGCAGCACATAAAGGGGAGGTTTGTTCATGATTATCTCCAATCTTTGTTCAGTATCAAGCAAATGTTATAGCGGACTCTGTGTTATAGCGAACATTGCCCCGGTTTTACAGAGTTTAATGACTTTTTTACCGAGCTAGTACAGTCGGTCAGGTGTGCTGGACCAGCATCTGCTATAATTTCGCCTATTTTTTAAGTTCATAAAGCAAATTTTTTTGGGGGGAATTTACAGTGGCGGTTAAAACTCGGCTTCATCGTAGTGAATTGGCTGTACCAGGCAGTAATCTGCGCATGCTGGAAAAAGCGCCCACCGCCGGAGCCGATGTGGTTTTCCTGGACCTGGAAGATGCGGTAGCGCCCGATGATAAAGACCAGGCGCGCAAGAATGTGATTGCTGCGCTGAATGATATGGATTGGTCGGCTTGCTCTGTTTCAGTGCGTATTAATGGGCTGGACACCCATTGGTGCTATCGCGATATCGTGGATGTGATGGAAGCCGCCGGAGACAAGCTGGATACCATCCTGATTCCCAAAGTAAATCGGCCCGATGATGTGTATTTTGTCGCGACACTGATGGAACAAATCGAAGCGGCAAAAAATTTGAAGCCGGTGAATATTCATGTGCTGATCGAAACGGCAATGGGCATGGCTAATATCGAACAAATCGCACAGGCCTGCCCCACGCGCATGGAGGCGATGGTGTTCGGTGTGGCCGATTACGCCGCCTCGACGCAAGCCCGCACCACGCAGATGGGCGGCGCTAACCCCAATTACGCTGTGCTTACTGATGCCGATGGGAACGGCAAACGCGAGCGTCATTGGGGTGACCAATGGCATTACGCTTTATCCCGGCTGGTGGTGGCTTGCCGCGCCTATGGCCTGCGTCCGATTGATGGGCCATATGGTGATTTTAATGATCCGGACGGGTTCATGTCGGTTGCACGCGGTGTGGCGGCGCTGGGCGTGGAAGGAAAATGGGCCATTCATCCTTCGCAGGTTGCCTTGGCCAATGACGTTTTTACCCCTAGCGAAAAAGAAGTGGGTCGTGCGCGGCGCATACTGGAATCCATGGCGCAAGCCGCGCGTGAAGGTAAAGGCGCGGTATCACTGGATGGGCGCTTGATAGATGCAGCTTCCATCCGGCAAGCGCAGGTTTTGGTGGCCAAGGCCGATCAGATCGTGGCTGCTGGCGTAAAAAATAAATAAGGACAATGTATGAACATTCATGAATATCAAACCAAGGATTTACTCAAGCATTATGAGGTTCCAGTACCGCAGGGTCGTGTTGTGCATTCGGACGAACAAGCGGCCAGTGTCGCTGAAGAAATAGGCGGATCACGCTGGGTAGTCAAGGCGCAGATCCATTCCGGCGGGCGCGGCAAGGCAGGCGGTGTACGCATAGGCAGCAGCGTTAATGAAATCAGAGCCATCGCCGATGAAATGATAGGTAGCCGTCTGGTGACCCATCAGACCGGGCCTGAGGGCAGGCTGGTACATAGAGTGCTGGTGGAGCAAGCTAGTACGATCGTGCGCGAATTTTATCTGGGTTTGGTCATAGACCGTGCTACGCGCCGCATTACCATGATTGCTTCTTCCGAGGGCGGCGTGGAAATCGAAGAGGTGGCGCAGAACACACCGGAACGCATCATCAAGGAAGTGATTGATCCAGCCGTCGGGCTGCTCGATTTTCAGTGCCGCAAAGTGGCCAACAAAATTGGTTTGAAAGGCGCGCTCTTGCCGCAGGCGGTCAAGATCATGAAAGGACTTTATCGCTGCATGCGTGATAGTGATGCGGTCATGGCTGAAATCAATCCACTGGCCATCATTGACAACGGCCAGCTGCTGGCGCTGGATGCCAAGATGTCGTTTGATGACAATGCGCTTTATCGCAGACCAGCCATTTCCGAGCTGCGCGATTTTGATGAAGAAGACCCAAAAGAAGTGGAAGCGACTGCGCATGGTTTGAATTACATTGCGCTGGATGGTGATGTCGGCTGCATCGTCAACGGTGCCGGGCTGGCCATGGCAACCATGGATGCCATTACCCTGCATGGCGGCAGGCCCGCTAATTTTCTGGATGTGGGCGGCGGTGCCACACCGAAGAAAGTGGCCAACGCTTTCCATATCGTACTGCAAGACCCGGCAGTTAAAACCATACTCATCAATATTTTTGCCGGTATTAACCGCTGCGACTGGATTGCCACCGGGATTATTCAGGCCATGCGCGACCAGAATATTAAATTGCCTATCGTAGTACGCCTGGCGGGCACCAATGTGGAAGAAGGGCGGGCTATTCTGAACGCTTCCAAATTCCCTTTTATTATTGCCAACAATCTGGATGATGCGTCCGCCAAAGCGGTGGCAGAGGTGAATAATATTACGCGCAAAGTCGTATCACTAAGGAAGGAACAAGCATGAGTGTGTATTTGAATAAAGATTCGCGCGTTATTTTCCAGGGGTTTACCGGACAGCATGCCACCTTCCACGCTGAAGAAGCGATCAAAATGGGCACCAATGTGGTCGGCGGAGTGACGCCCGGCAAAGGCGGTACATTACATCTGGGCTTGCCGGTATTTGATACCGTGGAAGAAGCGGTGCTGGCAACAGGTGCCGATGTCTCCGGAATTTTCGCGCCGCCGCCTTTTGCTGCGGATGCAATTATGGAAGCGATCGATGCCGGCATTAAAACCATCGTCGTGATTGCTGACGGCATCCCGGTGCAGGACATGGTGCATGTTGAGCGTTATCGGCTGGGCACGGGCGCAGTGATTATCGGGCCAAATACGCCTGGTATTATCACCCCCGGCGTAGGCAAGGTCGGTATCATGCCTTCCCATATTTACAGCCCCGGCAGAATCGGCATTGTTTCGCGCTCTGGTACGCTGAACTACGAAGCTGTGGCGCAGATGAGCGAACTCGGCCTGGGCCAATCATCCTCTATCGGCATAGGCGGTGACCCGGTCAATGGCACGGATTTCACCACCGTGCTCAAGGCGTTTGAAGAAGATCCGGAAACCGACGCAGTGTTAATGATAGGTGAAATTGGCGGGCCGCAAGAAGTAGATGCGGCGCGCTGGGCCACCAAAAATATGCGCAAGCCGCTGATCGGCTATGTCGCTGGTTTATCAGCACCTGCCGGGCGGCGCATGGGCCATGCGGGCGCAATTATCAGCCAGGAATCAGATACGGCCACAGCAAAAATTGACACCATGGAAGAGCTGGGCATGTATGTAGTGCGTAATCCAGCCGACATCGGCGCAACCGTATTGCGCGCAATAAAAATGATGAGTCCCAAGGCGGTAGATCAAAGATAATTAGAAACGACCACGATCCCCTCCCCTTCAAGGGGAGGGTTAGGGTGGGGATGGGGGTGAAGCCTGTGGCTGCGTAATTTCCCCATCCCCATCCCAGTTGCCCCTTCTCGATTACTTCACCCCACCCGCCGGTTTTATTTTCCCCGCCAGCCATATCGTTGCCAGCGTTGCGGCGCAGGCAATATAGCCAACCAGTTCATAGTGCTCAATCAAGCCCTCTGCATTACGCGAGATGATATGACCGGCCAGCAATGAGGCGATAGCAGAGCCAGCCGATTGCACTGCGGAATTCATGCTCATAAAAGTGCCACGCAAATGCGGTTCTGCCGCCGAAGTAACCATGGCCATACCGGGCACAAAGCGCCCGCTGACCAAAATGAAAAATGGTGTGGAGATGCCCAGCACAGCCCACCACGGCAGCGCGGGAGCATGGGTAATGGCCAGTATCGGCAACATGGAAAGCACGGCGATGATGCGGAAAATTTTGGCTTTGCCGTACTTGTCAGCCATGTGGCCAAAAAACCGCGCAGTAAAAAAAGTACACGCGCCCCCCACCAGATACATCAGCGGTAAATAACTTTCCGGGAAGCCGATATTAATCGTGCTATACAGCGTAATGTAGGGAATGACAGTAAACCCACCCAGCATCAGCAACAGCATAAAAATAAATGCGCGCCAGTGATTGGGATAAGAAAGTACCCGCATCATGGGTTTGAATGTCTGGCTGATGCGCATGTCAGTCACGCGGGTGGGGATAGAAGGCAGAATGCCCTGCGCCATCAACCACAATCCGCTACCCATCAAGGCGACAAAAATAAAGGGCGCGCGCCAACCCAGCCCAGGAATGAAATTAACAAATAACAAACCCAGTGGAACACCCACTACAGTAGATAGCGCAAATGCACTCATGACCACACCCGTGGCGCGACCACGGCGTTCATAAGGAATGACATCGCCGATGTAGGTGTGGACCATCGCGCCCAGCACGCCGCCAAATGCACCCGCCAGTGCTCGCGCGATCAGCAGCAAGGCATAGCTGGGCGCTGCGGCGCACAAGGCAGTGGCTATAATAAATGCCGCATAGAACAGCAACACGACATGGCGTCGGTTGAAGCGGTCTATTATTGTGGCGGCAAGAATGGCAGAGGCTGCTGCCGTGAAAGTGTAAGCAGAAACCAGCAGGCCGAATTGCGCTGTGCTGAGATTAAAAGCACGCATCAGCATCGGTCCCAGCGGCATGATAATCATGAAATCCAGAATATGCGTGAACTGTATGCCTGCCAGTGTCAGCAGCAATTTTTTTTCGTGTTCAGGATTGAGTGAAATAAGCTGAGACATTAAGGAATTTCTACATCATTCATGCGACCAAGAATAATTTCAGTTTTGCGTAACAAGCCACGCGCCTCACGATGGCTGTCATAATAACGCGGGTTGGGAACCATGGCTGCCAGTCTGGCTGCTTGCGCAGCAGAGAGCTGGCTGGCGCTGACATTGTAATAATGCCGCGCAGCGGCCTCCGCACCGAACACACCATTTCCCCATTCAATCACGTTGAGATAAATTTCAAAGATGCGTTCCTTGGGCATCATTTTTTCCAGCATCAACGTGATCAGCGCTTCCTCGCCCTTGCGCCACGGTGTACGCTGGGTAGACAGAAATAAATTCTTGGCCAGTTGCTGGCTGATAGTGGAGCCGCCTGCCACGATCCTTTTTTTCTTCAGGTTTTTTGCATAGGCTTTTTGTATGCCCTCCCAATCGAATCCTTCATGGTCGACAAATTTGGCATCTTC
>JAUSKS010000050.1 GCA_030646595.1 Gallionellaceae bacterium
GAAGATCACCTGATCCGCATCGACATGAGCGAATACATGGAAAAACATTCCGTGGCGCGCCTGATCGGCGCACCGCCCGGCTATGTCGGCTATGAAGAAGGTGGTGGGCTGACCGAGGCGGTGCGGCGCAAACCCTATAGCGTCATTTTGCTGGATGAAGTGGAAAAAGCGCACCCCGATGTATTCAATGTACTGCTGCAAGTGCTGGACGATGGCCGCATGACTGATGGCCAGGGGCGCACCGTGGATTTCAAGAACACCGTCATAGTGATGACATCTAACCTTGGTTCACAGATGATCCAGCAAATGTCTGGTGACGATTACCAGGTGATCAAACTGGCCGTGATGGGCGAAGTGAAAAGCACTTTCCGCCCCGAGTTTGTTAATCGCATAGATGAAGTAGTGGTGTTCCACGCGCTGGATGAAAAGAATATCAAGGCTATCGCGCGTATCCAGTTGGCTTATCTGGAAAAACGCCTGGCTGTGATGGAAATGAAACTGCAAGTCGCCGACAGCGCACTGGCCGAAATCGCCAATGCAGGCTTCGACCCGGTATATGGCGCAAGGCCGCTGAAACGCGCGATCCAGGCGCAGCTGGAAAACCCGCTGGCCAAGTTGATACTGGAAGGCAAGTTCGCCGCCAAGGACACCATCA
Source organism: Gallionellaceae bacterium (assembly GCA_030646595.1). Lineage (GTDB taxonomy): Bacteria > Pseudomonadota > Gammaproteobacteria > Burkholderiales > Gallionellaceae > Nitrotoga. The sequence goes on from JAUSKS010000050.1 coordinate 656, forward strand.
AGGTAGGTTGCGTGGGCGGGGTAATGAAGTTCGATAAAGGATAAGTATCCACAAATCAAATTTCCCCTCCTAATCGTGAGAGCGTTTTTGATATGGAGTGCAGCAGCTTGCTGCCGCTTTGCCATTACGCAGACTTGTCTGCGCCCTTATAAAAGCGGCGGCAAGCACCAAAGGTAGGCAATCCGCTATCCGGCATGCCGGATGCGGAATTGACACCCGCCGCACTCCAAAGTTGAACGGTTCCCGTCCTTGCTGGATGTTGGATAATTTGACAACACCCTGAGGCTGTTGTTATTATCTCCAACATGGAAGCCCGTGAATTGTTCAACCGCCGTGTGCCTGTTGCAGAACAGGCGTTTGCGGAACTGGTGCTGTGGGAAGTACTAGCGCCCCTTTCAGGTAGCAAGCATCATTACAAATACCGGCTGGCGTTTGTGGTCGAGGGAATATGTGTGCTGCGGTATGACAACGAAGCGGGTAAGGGTGACCACAAGCACGTGCGCGGCAAGGAAGTGAAATACCGCTTTGTCACGGTTGATAAACTGGTGACAGATTTTTTCGAAGATGTGAGGAGGTGGCGCGATGAAAACAGTAACGATTGATATCCGGCCATTGGCTGACACGATGGGAGATTTTGCCAAGGCATGGAAGGGGGGCAAGGCTTCCGCGCCACACATCAGCTTCGAATCACCAGAGCTACTGTTCAAGATGCTGTCGGGCAAACGCTGGGAATTGATAAACGCGATGACCGGCGCGGGAGCCATGTCCATACGCGAAGCGGCGCGGCGTGTGGAGCGCGATGTCAAAGCCGTGCATGGTGACGTGGCCGCATTGCTCAATGCCGGGTTGCTGTCAAAAACAGACGATGGAATGATCGTATTTCCTTACGACGCCATCCATGTGGATTTCATGCTCAAGGCGGCTTGAGACGAATGCTTCCATCTTGTAAAACTACGTACAGCAGATTTGTCAGTTTAGGAAATAAATCCCCTCTCCCCTTTGTGGGAGAGGGCTGGGGAGAGGGGGTTGCAAAATACCATGACCAAACGCTATCCACGCATCGCCATCATCACCGGTACAACCTCCGGCATAGGCGAAGCGACCGCACGAAAATTTATTGCCAGTGACTATGGCGTAGTGGGCAATGGCCGCAACGCAGAAAAACTGCACGCACTGGAACAAGAATTCGGCACGGCATTTTGCGGCATAGCTGGTGATGCCACCGACAGCGCAGTGCTGGAGCGGCTGTTTGCGGCAGCCATTGAGCGCTTTGGCCAGCCAGCCGACATCGTCGTGGCCAACGCCGGGCGCGGTCTGGGCGGCTCAGTCAAGAATGCAGACTTGTCCAGGTTCGAAGAAATCCTCAAGCTCAACGTCACAGCAACACTGGCACTGCTGCAAAAAGCGGCGCAGCAAATGGTCGTTCAGCAGCAAGCTGTTTATCCCAAACAAGCTGCGGATATCGTCATCATCGGCTCAGTCGTGGGGCGGCACGTCTCGCCATTCAGCGTGGTTTACGGTGCCACCAAGTTCGCCGTGCATGCGCTGGCCGAAGGGCTGCGGCGCGAGGTGGGACCCAAAGGTGTGCGTGTATCGCTGGTGGAGCCGGGCATCGTCATCAGCGGGTTTCAGGATGGCGCGGGCTATAGCGGCGACATGGTGCAGAACTTCGAAGATAAATTCGGCCCCTTACTGCAAGGCGACGATGTAGCCAACGCCATCCACTACATCGTGTCGCAACCGCCGCATGTACATATCAGCGACATCCTGGTTCGCCCTACGCGGCAGGATTATCCCTGATCGGCGACGGTTTGCGAGGAATGTCATTGACTGAATCTGTTGATTTAAGCCCATTCAACAACCTTGCATATTGAAAGATAATATTTTAATATGCAGCAATGATAAACCGAAGACTTTTACCTGCAATCGAGAATTCGCTGGCTAAATTCCCGGCGGTCGCGTTGCTTGGCCCACGGCAGGCCGGTAAAACCACGCTGGCGCGAATTGTCGCCCATGAGCGCCCCGGCAGTTTGTATCTAGACCTGGAACGCCCTTCCGATCTGGTAAAGCTCGCCGATCCGGAATTATTCCTGTCGCGGCATACTGGTCAGCTTATCGTGCTGGATGAGGTTCAACGCAAGCCGGAGCTGTTTGCCGTATTGCGCGCGCTGGTAGACGAGAAGCGCGTATCAGGGCGCTTTCTGTTGCTGGGCTCGGCTTCGCCACAATTGCTGCGCCAGGCGTCGGAGTCATTAGCAGGGCGTATCTCCTTTCACGAACTTGCCCCTTTCGACGTGAGTGAAATCAAGCCCAGCCATTCCGAACTGCAAAATCTCTGGCTGCGCGGCGGCTTTCCCCTGAGTTGGCTGGCAAAATCGGATACCGATTCCTACGCGTGGCGCGAATCCTTCATCGCCACCCATCTGGAGCGGGACATCCCCTCATTCGGCATACGCATTCCCGGCGCTACCCTGCACCGTTTCTGGCAAATGCTCGCGCACCTGCACGGCCAATTGTGGAACGCCTCCCGCCTGGCAGCAGGATTCGGCGTATCTGCCCCGACGGTGCAACACTATCTGGACATACTGGAAGCAACCTACATGCTGCGCCGCCTTCCCCCGCTGCAAGCCAATCTGGGTAAACGTCTGGTGAAATCACCCAAAGTTTATTTGCGCGACAGCGGCATACTGCATGCGCTACTCGGCATCACCAGCCTCAACGACCTGGCGGGACATCCAGTTGTGGGTGCTTCGTGGGAAGGATGGGTGCTGGAACAAATCGCCCAACTGATCGGAGCGCAATGGCAGCTGTCGTTTTACCGCACAGCAAGCGGTGCCGAAATAGACATCGTCGCCGAGCGTGGCAAAAGAAAGATCGGATTTGAAATAAAATTTTCCAGCGCACCCTCACTGGCCAAAGGATTCTGGTTGGCTATGAACGACCTGAAACTTGACCAAGCCTATATCGTCGCCCCAGTGCAAAGCCGCTACCCGCTTGCGACTAACGTCGAAGTCGTACCGGCTGTTGAATTGGCAAACGTGTTGGAGAGAATTTAAGGAAGCGCTAAATAAGTCAATAATGTGGCCCGTACATTTTTCGCGTGTCCCGGGCAGGCGAAGCCGTATCGAGGAAAGGAAATCAACCGGGTCTGCCTCATCGGTTTTCCGTTGATTTATACACTATTGATCCGGCCAGATTATGTTTGAAGTCCGTTCGCCTTGAGCCTGTCGAAGGTGAATGGGCTTCGACAAACTCAGCCCGAACGGCGTTAAAACTTCACCGTGCCGGATCAATAACTTCAGCCGGTTTCCTTTTTGCAACGCTCCCGGCTTTCTGCCAGAAGTATTGATAATTCATCCCAAGCTTTGTTTGTCGCCTCTGCCACGAGTTTCTCTTCTGCCCAGGCAGTCATACTTTCCCTGAAGCTTGCCAATTGCAACACACCTTCAGGCACCCCTTTGGGAAACTTGCTTCTACTATCAAACAGCACCCTCGCCATAAACCCGTCAAATTTTAATTGGTCTGCTACCTGCTTTACGAACAGATTCACATCCTCAAGCGGATTCTTGAATTTAGTGGACTTGTTGTTTTCAACCAGCGTCCATAACTCGATACGCTCTGCACCAAAAACATAACCTTCTATTTTTTGAAGGTTTAGCGCGAGAATTCTGCTGGGTAACAATATCAGGTAATCAATAAAGAAGTAGCCGCCTATACCATTCGATAAAATAACTTCACGCTCATATGCAGCACTGTATTTTTTTATGATCCTTTTTATTTTTCTGCTATCTGCCGTCTTGTATAAATGGCGAGCAAACAAAATCACGGCAGTGACCATGATTATGGTTGCCACAATCATCCCAATTAACATGGGCATGTTTTCGTTATTCAAATAGGTCACTATTGTATTTAGGCCGTATTGATAATTTCATTGTGCGCCACGGACGCCCCGATTAAGTCCGTTCGCCCTGAGTTTGTCGAAGGGTGGATGA
>JAUSKS010000051.1 GCA_030646595.1 Gallionellaceae bacterium
CAAAGGTATCAACCTCTGGAAGTTACTCGAACCGGAATATGGGTAAAATGATTTCAAATCGGCACCAAAATAAATTGCCTTGCAAGCCGCGCCAATTCTCAATCTTGGCTCGGAAATTTGTAAGTTAACCGGACACTACTGGTCCAATGCCTTTAACAATCCATTTTTGGCATCAGCCATGAACAATGCCAGCAAGCTGCCGATGCACACGACCAAGATGAACGCTATCAGCCCATTAAACACTTGCGCTTCGGTGAGGCGCACATCAAAGGGCAGCAGAAAGGCCACACACAATAGCAAGTCAGCCACTATCCAGGGCAATGCCGAGGCGGCGACCATAGTGCGGGTAAGCTGGCTCAGCCTGGATAAAATCAGGGTCAGCACAAGTAGCGCAATCAGCAATACACCTATCATCCAAGGTAAGGCTGCCATCAAATGGCGCAGCAACAACCCGCCTGGCAACGGTATTTCGACCAGCCTGAGCGTGGGCACAGTAAATATCAAACCGGATTTTTCCAGATAGGGATAAGCCTTAAGCTCGCCCATGAGTGTTACTGCCTGCCATGCACTGCCGTTCTGTACCCGCCAGTTTTCATCAGAAGACAAATCCAGCAAACCGTGCGAGGTTTTTACCAAGGCCGCCACTGCGAGACGCCCATCGCCGCTAAAACTGCTGGCCTCAATCTCTATGGTATTTTTACCGGCAAATAAAAAGCTGCCGATATCATAGGTATCCATAAATTGGCCAGTAGCAGGGATGGTCGGGCCATGCGCTCCATTAATAATCAGCATATAAGGCACCGTGGATGCCACGCCCAGCCAGGCACTGCGAATATTGCCGCCAGTAAAAGCATGGCCTAAATAAAATTCGCGCATCAACCTTACGCTGGCGGTTTCAGGATGTCCGTTTCCTATCCACATCCCTCGCGGAAAAACCTGCAACAGCTCCGGGCTGGCCCATGGGTGCGCAGGATAAATTATTCCTGCATCCTGATGATCCAGCGGCACAGCAGACTTCCAGCCGCTATCATCAAAACTGCTTTCATACCACGCCAGCGTTCCTCCACTTTGCCGTTCTTCCCGCAGCGCTACCCGCCATATGCCCTGCTGCGGCACATCACGCATTACACCACTCTGGTTTTGCCAGCGCAGATGGGCGCGCAAGCTGGGTAAGCCCGGCACGGTGCTGCGCTCAACCCGAATGGCGATTACATTTCTGCCCGAGGAGAGGTAATTACCAATATCCATCACATCAAAAATCGCAGTTGATGGCCGTTTGATATCCTCGACTTGCTGCCCGTTAACATAGAGTGTGTAACGATCAGGAGCGGCCACCTGAATCGAGGCGCGCGTGGGCTGCGAATCAAGAGAAAATTCCCCGCGATAATACGCAACAGCTCCTGGCGTAGGCGGCGCTATCCACATCGCCTGTCCCCATTGCGGGGGGTTTTCAGTACGCTGATAGGATGCAGTCATACGCGCCAGAAAAATACCGAACAACAGCGCGAACAATATCAACGCCACCCATAAACGCCGCGAGTACAGCGGCTTGCCGGGCAGCAGGGGGATAAGCACAGAGAAGAAGTCGATATTCATGTCACTCGGTTAAACTGTTGACAGCATAAACTCCCTCCCCTTCAAGGGGAGGGCTAGGGTGGGGATGGGGTATAGAACGTCATGCAATTTACTGACCCCATCTGCATCGAACCCACCCCCATCCTACCCTTCCCCCTGAAGGGGAAGGAATGGTTTCGCGTCCTGTTAGGGATTTTTCACGCTTAACCGAATGCCATAAGGAGCGGATATAGGTATAGCTCATGATGCTAGTGTCGTGAACCAGAAATAGGGGGACAAATGAAACGGATGGATTTTTTTGCCAGGCAAGGCGCAGACCCGCAGCCGTATGGGGTATACGGCAAGGGGATGCAACACGGCATGGCGGAAAAAACACCGTTTCGTATTTCGTTATTTCTGGTTCGCGACACTAAGTTCCCCCCAATCCTTTGATGGCCCACAAATTGCCGCTTTTATCCAGTTTGTAACTCATGGCATAGTCGGTGCGCGCCTGCTCCAGATGTCCTGCGGCAGCATGCACATCGCCCAAGGCATTGTAAATGGCAGCCTGGACTGAGGCATTTTGTATACCTGACAGCAACTGTTTGAGCTGCCGCTCGGCTTCATCAAATTCCCGCAACTGCCCCAGCACACGCGCCAGAAAAAAACGGGTACTGGGGCTATCTTTTGCTGCAAGCACTCGGCGCAAGCCGAACACCGCTGTCCCCAAATCACCATTCTTGTATGCGCGCACGCTTTGGTTGACCCATAACTCCGCTTCCTTGCGTTCAGCCATCTTGCTCAACGCCCGACCCAAGGCAGAATCATCTGGGCTGGCCGCGCTAAATGCCAACAAGGCTTTTGCTCTTTCCTGATTGACTTTGCTCAAGGCATCGGCATAAAGCTGGCCGCGTGGATCATCTGCACCGCGCAGCTGGTAATAAGCTTTTGCCACATTTTGCAGATACACGGGAGAGCTGGCCAATACCGGGTCACAATTTATCGCCAGCGTATAAGCTTTTAACGCGCCGGTATAATCGCCCAGACCCAGCCGCTGGTCGCCTGTGCGGTAATTCAAATCAGCGCGTAGGGTATTCATGCCCATCAACCCGATCACCACTACTCCACCCAGCACAGGCCAGAAAATATTATGCAGCGAGGAGATTTTTCCGGCACGGCGCAACAAGCCCAGCAGCGCCAGCATGCCCAAGACACATACACTCCAGCCCCAACCCAATATGTCTACTATGATGCGCGCACGATCAGGCAAGTATTGATATTTGTCCGGGCTATTCAGATAGGGATCAAAACTGGTGCTGGGTATGCCGCCCGACAGCGGTATATAGAACTGGAATTTGTCATACTGCACGCCCTCTTCTATATACCTGTTCAGCCAGGTTGCATCGAGCAGCCAGGCTACGCCGGGCACAGCCAGTAAAGACACGCAAGCCATGACCAAAGCCCAGCTAGCGCTACGCTGCCTGCCCAACAACAGCAACAGCAATGCGGATGCCAGAAAAAACAAAAACGGTGCCGCCAAAAAACGCCGCCATCCTGCCGGACCCACGCCCTGCCAATCCAAGCCCGGAATGGGAAGGGACAGCGGATAACTAATCCAGACTCCTTGTGCACCTACTGCCAGGATGCACACTACAGCTATCATCAATATCCATTGCTGGCCAACAACCTTCATACTGCCTCAGAGGAAGGGACGGGACGGCGTAGGACAAATGCAATGAGAAAAGCGCGTTCCTCATTGCGCAAAGTGCGCGTAAGTACAACTAGCCCCAAGTACAACACAGCATATAAAACGGAACAGGCAATTGCGCCAACTAGCGAGGCGGTCAATGCCCACCACAGCACAGGCACGGCTGTGATTGCCAATAGCAGGGGTATGCCAAACACGCGCGGCAAACTCAGGCGCAGGCCCAAACCATACAGCAGCCATGCACCGCTGCCACAAAAAATAATCTCTCCCGCCAAGGCTGCCACTGCCGCCCCAGTGTGGCCATAATGCGGAATCAACAACACACCCAGCAAGACATTTGCCAGCAAACACAGGCCAGAGCTGATGGTATAGAAACGCTGACGTTGCAAGGCCAGAAACAAATAGGCATACAACGCGGTGACAAATAAAAATAGCACGGCAAAAGTTAATATGCGCAAAGTGGCAGACGCCGCCGCATACTCTGCGCCAAACATCAGCTCGACCAGCCGCGGTGCCATGATGAATAGCCACACTACTATAGGCGCAGCAATAATCATGAATACTCGCCACACGCGCTCCAGCAATACAAAAAGCCGCTGTGGAGATTCTTTGGCCAACCGTGCAATGGGTGGAAAAAAAGGCAGGGATAGCGTAAACGGTATCATGTCTATCATTTGCACAATCTTGTATGCGGCATTGAATAAACCTACCGAGGTGCTCGTTGCCAATGCGGTTAACACCAGAGTACCGACTTGCTGGTTGGCGCGCCGGAACACCATGGCCATGCCGATGGGTATCGCCTCCAGCAACAAATAACGCCAATAAGCAACATCTACCCGCCAGCGCAGATTGGGCACATAGCGCTTACGCACCACGATATGAAAGAACAACCATTGGTAAAGATTTGCTGCCAGCATGGCTGCCGCCACTCCCACCACACCAGTGTGCATAAACAATGCGAGCATGACCAAAAGAATTTGCAATATCTTGTGGCTGATATTACCGGCTGCGTTGTAACCCATTTCTTCAAATGCGCGGCAGACCGAGGCATAAGAAAATGAATGGAAGGTTGCCAGCACTGCCAGACCCAGCAGCAAGGTGGCCTGGTATATCTCGGTGGTAGCGGATAGCGACCATCCTAGCGCAGCAATCAGCGCAAATACAAACAAGGAAGAGGCCCAAGCCAGCGGGCGTAGTGCGCCCATGATTTCTGCCACCCGTTCCCGCTCACGGGCAATTTCTCTGACCAGGGTATTGGTCAATCCCAAATCCGCAAATAATTGAAAGACCCCGACAAAGGCCATGATGTAGGACAGCACACCAAACTCTGCTGCGCCCAACGCACGCGCCACCAGAATCAAGGTGAGAAAATTCAGCACGCCAGCAATCGCTTCCCCAGCCACACCAAACATCAAATTGCGCATCACCACACGGGACATGGACATCTCTAAAAACCCAATCTTCGTTGCCATACTGCGTTGCTCACAAAAAATTACTCCTTACATATGACATATATGTCGCGTCGCAATTTTTTGCTCGCGCCTTGTCTGGCTTAGAAAATTGAATTTTTAGAGACGCCCATATACCACTCATTGCGCGGCCATCACCAAAGCAGAACTATAGGGTCGGCCCAGCGATTTGATATAGTCAGCCCAGGCGCTCCAGGCCTGGTAGCGCAGCTTCACTTGATTGACCCGAACCGCGACGGCTGCTGCCTCATCCTGTAACAAGGTCGCCAGGTTGCTCAGTTTTTTATTATATTTGGCTGTGCTTTCCTGTTCTTGTAACTCAGCCTTGGCCAGCGCGGCCTTACCTGCTTCGAACATATCCACTGCATTCTGGTAGGCGTAATAAGCTTGATAAGCATTTTCGATCAGCGTGGAGCGCATCTGTAACATTTTCTGCTCGCTTTCCCCCGCCTCAAAGTTACGCGCCCGCACTTTGGCGTTCACACCAAAATCTATCAAGGGCATGCTCAGTTTGACGCCGGCAGAAACGAAACGGTTGGTTCCTTGGGTGTAAAAATCTCCGGCTTCCATACGCGATACATCGAATACCACTTTGGGCAAGCGTTCGGCACGTTGCGATTCCAAGGTCGCCTTGGCAACATTCCAACTGGCCATTTGCGCTCGCAGTGCGGGTTGCGTTTCCAGAGTGGCAGCCAATGTTTCTTCTATGGCTGGTGTGCTGGGAAAATTCTCGGCTACCGCTGTAATCTCGATTTGCGCCTGCGCCTGCTGGCCTAACGCCAGGGCAAGCTGCATACGGTTTAGCGCGCTTAAACGCCGGGCCGCATTCAGGTCTGCGTTTTTTTCCGCCAGTGCGGCCTGGGCACTCAACTTATCCGCTTGCGTATCCAAACGGGAAGAGGCGCGCTGATGCACAATCTCAACACGCCGCTGCAATTTTTCCGCTGCCTCTTGCTGCAAAGAAAATTGCTCGGTGGCAGACAGGGTATCCAGATAAATTTTGGCGATGC